>CAZOXC010000236.1:0-5724 GCA_964583205.1 uncultured Pirellulaceae bacterium
GCAGGGGCCAGGAAATGACAAAACTTTTTTAAACCCGGTTTTTGTGGGGTTTTCGAGCATTAGTTCCGGCGTCAGCAAGTTCAGTGGGGGCTGGATTTGCCGAAAATCCTGGAAATTTCATGAAGTAACTGGTCTTTTGGAGTCTCGGCCGTTTAAATACGACGTGTAAGTGGTTGAAATTCTCTTATATTCAACGCTTGAACTAATTCGAATCGGAAGGAAGTAACTACATGAACGTAAAGATAATCGCCTTTGGACTGGCTATAGGAATCGTGGGCCTGCTGGCCAGCGATTGCCTGGCACAGAGAAAAGGAGGCCGCAAGGGTCGTGACCGTGGTGGTGATACCAATGCACTGAAAGTCGGTCAGGAAGCACCAGAATTTACGCTGAAATCACTGGATGGCGAATCAGAAACTGAACTCAGCAGCTTTCGTGATGAAAAACCTGTTGTGCTGTTCTTTGGCAGCTACACATGACCTCCCTTTCTGAGCCAGGTTGGCTCAATGGAAGAGATGTATCAAGAATACAAAGACATTGTCGAGTTTCGCATGATCTACATTCGCGAAGCCCACGCTGCTGACGGCCAACGGCCGACCAGATACGCAACTGAAAAAGGAATCACCGAACACACCAATATCGAAGAGCGCTGTGCGACTGCGGAAATGCTGATCGAGGACGAATCGCTGACCATGCCTATGCTGATCGACGGCATGGATAATGCAGTTAACGAAGCCTATAGCGCTCATCCAGATCGAGTTTTTCTGGTTCGCAAAGATGGTCGTCTGGCAGTTGCTGCTGCTCGAGGCCCCAGAGGATTCGGCCCTGCACTTAAAGAAGCCGGTGAATGGCTGGCCGAATTTAAAGAGACGGGTGAAGAACCGGAACTGAAAGAAACCAGTGACGAGGCTCAAAGCCAGGAACGTCCAAGCGACGAAAGCCCAAAGGGCAAGCGTAAGAAAAAACGCAAAGATGGAAACTAGTAGTTTCCAACCTTGAATAATCTGCCATTGAGTGGCGACTCGACAAACATCGGGTCGCCATTTTTTTGTAAATGGCCGGATTCTGATCATCGACTGAGATTATTTCTCCAGTCTCAGCAACAAAACCAGGCAACTGAAAAGCAAGCCTGAGTTTCCAATTCCAAAACGCTCCAGCGTATCAAACCGACAGTTTGCACGGTCGTAGGGATTTCGCCGCCAGTAACGAATTTGTGTTGTCTTCGTGGTGACTAATTCATACAAGGTTGCAATTTGACAACACTTCTACGCGCCGTAGGGTTGCCCGGAAATTTACACAAAGCGCACGGGACAGACTACATGACAATCGAAGGATTTCAGGATGCCACAGGCAACGTTGCTGGGAAAACGATTCCGACAGAATCGCGGATAGAAGGAACGCTGGAGGCGCTCAGCACGGTCATCGCCGACGGGAAACGTCAAATAGAATCGGAAACCGGCGACAAGGTGATCGCGCCTTTCACATTGATTGTCCCAATGTACAACGAGCAGGATGCCGTCGATAAAACACTCGAACAATTGACCGAGTGTCTCGATCAATTCGGCGTGGAATACGAGCTGATTGCCGTCAATGACGGCTCAACCGATCAAACGCCCGAGAGACTTGCTCGCTGGACGGACCGTGTCAACGTGATACATCATCCTCGCAATAAAGGTTATGGCGCATCGCTCAAGACTGCCCTCATGCGAGCCAAACATGATTGGATCGTGATTACGGATGCTGACGGAAGCTACCCGAATGAACGGATCCCTGAACTGCTGGAAAAGGCGCAGGATTTCGACATGGTCGTGGGAGCCAGAACTGGTGCCAATGTTCAGTACCCATTCATGCGAAAAGTCGCCAAGGCCTTTCTGGTCCGATTCGCCGAATGGTTAAGCGGCAACACAATTCCCGATATGAATAGTGGATTGCGAGTCTTTCGCAAAAAGATCGCGAAAAAGTTTATCAAGCTCTATCCGAATGGCTTTAGCTTTACAACAACCATCACGCTGGCAATGCTCACCAACGGATATCGAGTTCTCTATGAACCGATCGACTATCACGCACGAATTGGTAAAAGCAAAATTCAACCGATCCGAGATACACTTCGCTTTACGCAACTGATCCTGCGAACCAGCATGTACTTTGCACCGTTGCGAGTATTTCTCCCGGTAAGCATGATTTTCAGTCTGGGTTTTCTTGTTTCACTTTCCAACGACCTGTTTATCCTCAGCGACTTGACAGAATCGACGCTGATCATGATGGTCGCGTCGATGCAATTCCTGATGTTCGCACTGCTGGCAGATCTGATTGCCAAACGGAGTGGAACCTGATGGCAACAACTCATGCAGAGCAGGATCGAGCACTCTTTAACCGAATTGCCGAATCCTATTGTTCGAAGGACCTGGCTCAAGCCTCGCGACTGGCTCGCCAGCAACGTCTACAACAGACCTTGGCCGTGGCGAACCTTCCCAACGACTGTCGAATTCTGGAAGTGGGATGCGGAGCCGGCTTTAGTGCGGCCTACCTGGAAGGTAACTATGGCGAGTACGTCGGGGTGGACTATGCAGACAACCTAATCGACTATGCGCGGGAACATCACGGAGGAGAATGTGTCGAGTTTGTCGCCGCCGACATTCGTGAATTCCAAACTGACCGACCATTCGACGCAGTGTTAATGGTCGGCGTGTTGCACCATTTTGACGAGATTCAATCCATCCTGAACGACATCGTACAACTGGTGAAGCCCGGCGGATGGATTCTTGCCAATGAGCCTCAGCCCGGCAACCCGATCGTCCGAGCAGCTCGACAGGTGCGCAAGGTTGTCGACAGCCATTATTCAAGTGATCAAGTTGAGTTGTCCAAGCACGATCTACAGCAATTTTATCAAGCAGCCGATCTGGTCGAAGTTTCGATGACGCCGCAAGGAATCTTTTCTACACCATTTGCTGAAGTGATTCTGTCACCGCAGTCTGTGACTCGAAGAGTTTCCTCATTGGCTTGCATGATAGATGCTTTGCTTGAAGACCGAACGCCCGGCCTGCTTCAGTATGTGAGTTGGAATCTGATTGCTGCCGGACGTCGTGCGTAGTTTCTGACGAAGAGTTTTTCGGTGCCACCGATGAATGTTTCATCCCTGTTTCGATTCGCATTGCTGTCAGTCAGCAGTCTGGCATTGAATCTTGGCGTTACGACATTGTTGGTGGAGTATTTCGAACTCTATCCAGTGATCGCCAATTTTCTGGCATTGGTGCTGGTGATGATCTGGAACTTCACGTTGCTTCGTCACGCGATTTTCCCGGGATCAACGGCTCCCTGGGGACGTCAATTCACCGAGTTTTGCTTGACCACCGGGATCTTTCGTTGTGTCGAGTTGGTTGCATTCTGGCTGCTATTCGAGTTTGCTTCGCTTCCTTATCAACTCACGATTCTTCTGGTGAGCGCCGGCGCTTTTGGCATCAAGTATGTCTTCTACGCCAACACCTTGTTTCGTTCGACGACCAGGGCTTGAGGTGCTCGATGAACAAAACTCAACAATCCACGCTCGATCTCGATTCAGATTGCTCATCCGACAGCCCGCAGCGCCACAAATGGCAGATTGCTCTGCCGGTTTTGTTGTCCATTGTTTTGAGCATGGTACTGTCCTGGTTGATGCAACCCATTCCCCGCGTGCATGATGAATTTGCCTACTTGTTGGGCGCAGAAACATTCGCGGCTGGCAGACTGACAAATCCCCCTCACGAGCATTGGCAACACTTTGAGACTTTTCATGTACTTCAGCAGCCAACTTATTGCTCCAAATATCCACCGGCGATGTCGTTGGCACTCGCAAGCGGCCTGGTCACGACGGGAAACGCTGTCCCTGCGCTGTGGTTGATAACGGCTCTGGCGGTCGCGGCAACGGTTTGGTTCTTGCAGGGACTTGTGCCGGGAAGGTGGGCCATGATCGGTGGGTTTATGATGGCCCTCCATTCAGGTTTTCAAATTGACTGGGGGCAATCATTCTGGGGCGGGGGCGTAGCCACGATCGGCGGAGCGCTTGTGCTGGGAGGATTCATACGCAACTGGCGCGAATCGAAACTGAGTGCATCGATTGCCATGGCGATTGGCGTCGGGTTGCTTGCCAACTCCAGGCCTTTTGAAGGCTGTGTGCTATGTCTGCCGATTGCTGTGTTGATGGTTTTCCGAATTGTTTCTGAGTTTCGATCGAGCCGCGCCAAGACCGTGATCACCCAGGTCATTATCCCGCATCTAATCATCCTGGGTGTGATCGCCGGCGCGATGTTGGTTTACAACCAGGCGACTACCGGATCACTATCCAAGATGCCCTATCAGGTCTACCAATCTGACTACTCTGTTTCTCCTTTGTTCCTGTTCCAGGATATCGGCGAAGCTCCCCGCTACAACCATGCGGACATCGAAACCTTTTGGACGGGCAGGGTGATTGAGAAGTACGACAGTCAGCAGTCTCTGTGGGGCGTTCTGAATCACAAGTTGCCCAAGATGGAGTTCTTTTTTCCTGTTTGGCTGCTGCCTTGCCTGGTGACAGGAATCGTCTTTGCAATGTTGAATGCCCGCTTCCGTTGGCCGGCACTGTTGGCGATCGCCTGCACCGGTTTATCGATGCTCGCATCCGCCTTTCATCCGCATTATGTCGGTGGGCTTGTTCCAGTCTATCTTTTATTGTGTGTGCTGGGCCTTTGGAAGATTTCCGAGTACCAGACGTCATCATCTTTTGCCGCCGGCAAGCTTATATCACGAGTCATCCTCGGGTTCCACGTGCTTGGTTTCCTGGTCATTGTTCTGTGCCAGATATTGGTGGCAAATCACCATTGGTCACGCGACCGGGAGCGAGTAATCAATGAGCTCAACGCGATCGAGGGCAAGGATCTGGTGTTTGTAAGCTATTCGGACGAGCACAATTCGGACGAAGAGTGGGTCTACAATGGATTCGATTTAGAAGAGGCACCGGTTCTATTCGTGCGCTCGATGGGAAGCGATCGCGACCAGGCAATCGCGGGATATTATCGCCAACGCCTCAAGTGGTCCTTGAACATTGGTGACGAAAAGAAAGCCTCATTGAAAGAATGGGGCCGATAGTAGTGCGACTCTCCGAGCCGTACTTTCCGCCTGAAGCTCAATATCTCCGCAATTCGCGCTCGCTACGCTCGCCACCCTACTGACAGAAGTTCAGAGATCAGAGTTTCAGATTCCACCAATCAGATTGACAGATTCCAAGGATGACTGGAGGAAGCTAACGCAACAACACCACACGAAACCCGTAGTGGTAGTTACGGACCGACGGAGCGACCCCGCTACGGTTCGCACAACGAGAGTACGCTGGTAGGTTGCCCCAGGAACCGCCGCGCAATACGCGCGAAGAACCGGTGGAGGGCCCTTCAGGGTCACGTTTTGGTGACTCGTTGTAATACCCACCGCCACGCCAGTCCTGGCACCACTCCCAGACATTTCCGTGCATGTCGTACAGGCCAAGTTTGTTTGGTTCAAAGCTGCCTACTGGAGCCGTAAATGCGAATCCATCCCGTTCAGACACCCCCCACGGCGCATCTGCATATTTTCGTTTAAAGGAACTATCCGCGATATTCGAGTATTTCACCAGATCGTCCACTTTGTTGCCAAAAAAGAATCTGTCTGTCGAGCCGGCACGACAGGCGTATTCCCATTCGGCCTCAGTCGGTAGTCGATATTCTTTACCCTCTTTTTCAG
>CAZOXC010000237.1:0-5716 GCA_964583205.1 uncultured Pirellulaceae bacterium
CCATTAACCTGGTTTCACCGACAACCAAGATTTCTTTCACATCGTCACCTGCCAGCCCGCTTTGCAGGTATGAAACGATTTCCATTATGCTGCCGCTTTCGTTGACCAGTCCTTTGACCTCATAGGTCAAAGTTGCGGTCAGGTCGGGATGGTCTTCAGGGTAAATCACCACGATATTTTCTTTGATCACGAAGTCGAGTTTGTGCTGTTCGAGCATTAAAGGCAATGTAGTGCTGAGAGAGTTGTCGCTAGCAACTGAAAAGTCAATCAGCTGATCTTTCTTGACACTTGAATCCAACAAAAATTGTACTCGGAGAGATTCCCCCAATTCAGTGACGACTTCGTCTATCGGCCAAGCGACGAAATCCAATTCAATTGTCGTTGTGAGTGAGCGGCGAGCATTGGACGAACCAGCCAATGCTGAAATCGCTTCCAGCGGTAACCAGTAGTCACTGTCGTTTTGATAGCCATTCCGCACGGGCCAAGTCGGGGAAATTAACGAAATCAGTTTTCGCGATTGTTTCTGGATTTGAAGTGTTTTGGAATTAGTGAGCGATTCAACTGCATCGACCGTTCGATTTTCTACCTTGCTAGAGGAGCCAGTTTGTTCCATCGAATCGACCAATGTTTCGAGGCTTTCAAGGCCAGCCAGTACGACGTTGTCATCGGTCGACTTTAGTTCTTTTCGAATTGCAATTTCAATCGACTTTTGCAACTGGTTGGAATATTCACTGAGCGAATTCACATACGGTTTTAATTGTTCATTTTTGTATTGCGCCCTGGAAAGTTCGTTTTGTAGTGATCTAGTCCGAGCTTTCTCTTTCTCAAAGCCAATGCTTAATTCACGGACAATGGTCTCGAGTTTCGATTTGTCTGCGAGTAGCTCGTTCAAATGGTGATCCATTTCTACTCGCGATCTTTCGTGATCGAAATGGGGCGAACCATCAGATGGAGTTTCATCTTCATGTTGGGTTCCTCCAGAACCCCCAAATGGATTTTCTTCCTGCGCAAAACTCATTGGTCCGATTGGCAACAATAAGCACAAACAAAGCAGGCTGCAGAATGACCAGTAGAAAAAACGATCCGACATACCCATCTCCTCAATGTTAAAGCGAACTTGTTAGAATCAACGCATCGACGAATGCTCAGAAAGCATCCAGAGTAGGAAATGGTGGACCAGAGGTAGACGATCGATATTAACAGATCGTTCCAAGGTTTTGTCAAATGAATGTGGAATTCTCGGAAGTTGAACCGCTTGAGTTTTAGCCGTTTTTTGCGGCGAAATCTTTCATGAAGCTGGCCAATGCCTCGCAGCCGGCGACCGGGAACGCATTGTAAATTGAAGCTCGAATTCCGCCGACCTTGCGATGACCCTTCAGACCATCCATGCGATGCTCGCCAGCTTCGGCAATGAATTTGGCATCCAGTTCCGGATTGGGAGTGCGGAACGTAATGTTCATCGGTGAGCGACTGGCAACTTCGCTATGCCCGGTGTAAAAGCCCGACTTCTCATCGACCACGTCGTAAATGATCCCGGCCTTGGCAGTGTTGCGCTGTTCGAACTCTGCAACGCCGCCTTCCGCGAGAATCCATTTGAATACCTGTCCCATCATGTAAATGCCGAACGTGGCAGGTGTGTTCAGTCGAGAACCGGCATCGATGTGCTTTTGGTAGCTCATCATGGTCATCAAGTTCTGGTTGGCGGATTCAACAAAGTCTTTACGAATCACCACCAACGTAACGCCCGATGGCCCCAGGTTTTTTTGAGCACCGGCATAGATCATGGCATGCTGATCAATCGGAATGTTGCGACCGAATATTTCACTACTGGCGTCACAGATCAAAGGCGCAGCGGTGGGTGGTAAGTCGTTAAAACGAGTTCCAAAGATTGTATTGTTGCTGCAGTAATGCAGATAGGCTGCGCCATCGGTGCAGTTGAGTTCATCATTGGACGGGATTCGATCGTAATTGGAGTCCTGTCCATCAAAAGCGACGTTAACATTGCCAAACAGTTTGGCATCTTTAATTGCCTTGGTTGTCCAGACGCCGGTGTTAATGTAATCGGCAGTCTTGTCGGCACTGAGAAAGTTCATCGGGATCATGCCGAACTGGGTTGTGGCGCCGCCTTGCAGAAACAGCACAGCGTAGTCGTCCGAGATGTTACCAATTTTGCGACAATCTTCTTCAGCCTCGGCGATCACTCGATCAAAAGCCTTGCCGCGATGGCTGTGTTCCTTCACGCCGATGCCGGTACCAAAAATGTTCCAGCAATCGTGTTTGGCTTGCTCGATCACGGTTTCAGGAAGCGTGGCTGGTCCGGCAGAGAAATTGAAAATACGATCGGTTGCAACTGAAGCATTCATGAATTTACCGTGTGGTGCGGGATTGAATTTTGTTCAAGACTGAATTTGTGCTTGTTCGATGCTCAGCACATTCGAATTCTGTTTAATTTTTTCCAGGTGATCGGGAGCCAGGTTGTCATCCAGTTGAATTTTGGCACACGCCGCCTCGGCACCATCGTAAATGATGTTTTCCATTTCTTCCACGTTGATTTTGGCGCCGCCGATCACTTCGAAGACATGGCTCAGAACGCCGGGCTGATTCAAGTGCCGAACTGTGAGCAGGAAAGTCGCCGGTGTGCCGGATGCCAGATTCACGCAATTGGGAACTTGCCCCGATTCCATGTACGCTCGAACGACTCGCACAGCTTCGTCGCCGATGGCGGATTGAGCTTGATCGGTCGACGCGCCGACGTGATGCGTACCGAACACACCAGGCAGCTCGATGATCGGATTGGAAAATTCTTTGTCGCTGCTTCCCGGTTCGTCATTGAACACATCCAGCCCCGCCCGAATGTTCTTGTCTCGAATACCGTTGGCCAGAGCATCGTGATCGACCACACTGCCTCGGCTGGTATTAACAAAGATGGCATTTTCTTTCATTGCCGAGACAAATTCGACATTGATCATCTCTTTGGTTTGGGCGTTGGCCGAGACACTAACGCTGACGGCATCGCTTTGAGCCGCCAGATCGGTAAGAGACTCGCAATACCCCGACGCCCAGCGCTTCAGCTTTCTCGGGAGTCAAGCTGCGGCTCCAGGCGACCACGTTCATGTCGAAAGCTTTTCCGCGCTTGGCAATTTCCATTCCGATCTTGCCGGTGCCAATCACACCAAGGGTTCGTCCTTTGAGTCCCTTGGCCTTGCTATAACCTTTTTTGTCCCACTTGCCGGCTCGCAGATCAGCCGTTTGGTCGGGGATGCGACGATCGCAAGCCAGGATCAGACCCCAAGCGACCTCGGCGACCGCAACGGAATTTTTACCGGGACAGTTTGCTACAAACACGCCGCGGCGGCTGGCTTCGGCGACGTCAATCGTGTCATAGCCCGCGCCGGCTCTCACGATCAAACTCAAGTTCGCGGCTGACTGAATCGATTCGGGCGAAACCTTGGTGCTGCGAACGATCAACACGTTGGGAGAAAGCTCCGCCATCCGGGCGGCGAGCTGGTCGGCGGTTGTGTCGGGTTCAAAGGCGACTTCGCAACCAAGTTGCTGAAATTCGTCGATTCCGCTTTGAGCGAATTTATCTGCGATCAGGATTTTCATGATTCGTTTTGAGGATCTTCAAACAAGTGAACAAACAATCCGCTACGTAACTTGGGCTCGAACCAGGTAGACTTGGGCGGCATAATCTCGCCGGCGTCACTGACATTCAGCAACTGCTCGATACTGGTGGGAAACATCGAGAACGCGACTGCCGCTTGTTTGGATTCGACCAGCTTATCCAGTTCTTCGGTGCCTCGAATACCGCCCACGAATCCGATTCTGGCATCGGTGCGAGGGTCACCAATGCCCAGCAGCGGTGCCAGGACTCGAGATTGCAGTAACGCAACGTCCAGCGAGTTGATTGGATCCGAGCTGTCGATCGAGTCTGCGGAAAAAGTGAGTTGGTGCCAACCGCCGGAAGTCCGGATACAGACCGTCCCGGCGGAATCTGGTACGGGGTTGTCGGTCGGAGTGACTTCGCCAACTTCGGCCAATTGGCTCAACAGGTCGTCCTCCGAGATCCCGTTTAAGTCCTTGACGATGCGATTGTAGGCAAGGATTTTCAAATGGCTGGCTGGAAACACGACGGACAGAATGTGATTGTACTCTTCGTCGCCGGTGTGATTGGGGTTTTCCTGCTGGCGTTGAGTGGCCGCTCGTTCACCGCCGGCAGTGCGATGGTGACCATCTGCAATATACAGTGCATCGACTTGCGCGAACCCGTCAACATAAGCTTGCGGGTTGGCAGTTTGCCAAACGGAATGTTGAACGCCATCTCCAGCCGTAAAGTCGATCATTGGATCGCCAGCGGAATCCTGCTGGATCAGTGCCGCCAGTTCTGCCGAGTCACGATAGGTGAGAAACACAGGCTCGGCATGGGCGCTGGCAACTGTCATATGTCGAGTGCGGTCGTCTTCCTTGTCAGGTCGAGTCTTTTCGTGCTTCTTAATCAAGTCGCTTCGATACTGCTGAGCATCGCAGCAACAGACAACACCGAACTGCGAACGACCTTGAAATATCTGGCGGTAGATGTAGACGCCCGCTGCGGGCTGCTCGACCAGCAAGCCCTGGTTGATCATGGACCGCAAATTGTTGGCGGCGGTCTGGTACACCGAATCGTCGTAGGGGCTGGTGTCCGGTGGCACATCAATCTCCGAACGGACAACATGCAGAAAGCTGTTCGGGTTGCCGGCCGCTCGCTCCCGAGCTTCTTCGGTGCTGATAACGTCGTAGGGTTCGGAGGCAATTTCGGCGGCCAGATTCGCCGGAGGAATCAGCGCCTTGAATGGGTAAATTCGGATCATCGGGATTGGGTAAACTTTTAGGGTTACGTTCTACAGGTGCAGGCTTATTTTACGCTGAAATCGAGAGCCAATTGCCAAATCGTGCAGGAATGCAGGGGATTGTCAAGGCAAGCGGCAATGGCAGCAGCGGCACTTGGGTTGCTGTCCTGGTTTGTGAGCCAATCTTAAACAAATTTCTGCGAGTTCTGGTCACGGGGAATGGATGTCTCGCAGCATGCGATTTGCCGACAAACATGTCCACCCGTTTGGGAATAAGTCAATAAACTCAATTTCACGGACCGAAAATAAGTTCCGACGACCATATTCATGGACGAACCAAGGTCAGCTTATGCCTCGCTTGAAATCTCCCGAGCGTTCACAACCGAAGCTCTCAATCATTTTGCCCTGGTTGGGCGACGATCGATTGTTCGAAGACAGCCTCGCATCGATTCTCAGAAATCGCCCCGACGATTGTGAGATATTGATTCCTCACAATGGTGAGCTAACAGACGAACACGGTCTGGCAGGCGAAGTGGTGTTTTTACCGCAAAGCAATGGGCGCAATCTGACAGCTCTGGTCAATCAGGCGTTCGAGTACTCGGGCGGTGAAATCGTGCACTTGCTGCGACCCGGTGTGGAAGTTGACGAAGGCTGGTGCGAGCGGCCAATCGAAATTCTCAAAGGCAATTCAAAAATCGCCTCGACCGCTCCACCGATCCTGAACGCCTGCCAACCGAAACAGATTCTTGTTTCCGGAATCAGTTGTTCGAAATCCTGCAAGAGAATCATGATCGGCGGCGACAGTAAGTCCAGTTGGCGAAAGATGAATAAAAAAGTCTTTGGTCCCAGTAGCTGGTGTGCATTTTATCGACGTGAACCGCTGGAGC
>CAZOXC010000238.1:0-5711 GCA_964583205.1 uncultured Pirellulaceae bacterium
TTTCACCGGGTCGAGATGGGTCCAGGCATTGTTTCACATCACGCGGCCCCCGTTCAACTTCCTGATCGCCAATGAACAGAGGAATTTGAATCGCGTTGTCGCCGTAGCGCGGTTTCCATCGAGCGATGATTTGTTCGGCCCATTCTGAATTCTCCGGGAGCGAGAAATCAGTATCCGGCTCGTTGTCAAAATCCTCGATCGCCAGCAAGCCGGTTGGCTCTGCAAAAGTTTCAGTTGATCGATTCTGGGTGCGCCTGGGATTGTTGTCGGTATTCGGAATCGAGTCGAACGAGTCTTGAAAGGCCTTCTCCAGTTTGTCCCAGGCTGGCGAATTGACTGTGATGTTAAACGCATGCCGTAGAAAGTTCTCTTCGCCCGTGTTTTCGTCCAGCCGCCGAACCAGATAGCCAATCGCATGAATGAAATCCTGCTTTTCGCAAGCAGGTGCATACAGCAACAGGTTTTTCGTTAGCTCGTGCAGAGCACGCCGTTGATGGTTGGCCATGCCTTCCAGCATTTCAAACTGCACATCAGCGAACGCATCGTGTTTGAAGGTTAACACCAGAGCGTAGGAAATGTCGAACAGGTTGTGCGATGCGATGCCGGGTTTCACGGCAACTCGATTCTCCGGCTGCATCGCGAACTGCACCATTTGTTTATAGTTGGCGTCCGTTTCGAGCTTGCTTCTAAATGGCGCTTGCGGCCAACCGTGAACGGACGCTTCAAAACGTTCCATTTCCATGTTGGCTCCCTTGACGATGCGAACGGTAACGTGCGAGCCTCCCTGTTGGACTCGATTTCTGGCCCACTCAGTAATCCGTTTCTGCATTGGAAACGAATCGGGAATGTAAGCTTGCAGAACAATCCCGGCTCGCACATGCTTCATTTCTGGTTGATCAAGCGTTCGCATGAAAGCTTCGGCCGTCAAAACCAGGTCTCGATACTCTTCCATGTCCAGGTAAATGAATTTGGGCACCTGCGAGCCATCTGCTCGAGTAAAAGAATATCGCGTCGATTGTTCGTAGAGTTTGGAAAGCCTCTGACAGATTTTGACGATCGATTTTTCTCGACCAACCAGATGGATCTGAGAAAAGATCGTGGAGATCTTGACCGAAACGACTTCGATTTCTGGATGGGACAAAGCTGCAAAGTATTGATCGAAACGCCGCTTGGCTTCGTCCTCGCCCATACCGCCTCGCCCAGAAAGTTGACGTTCATTCTGACGCCCTCTTTGGAGCGGCGATCAAGGTGCTTGCGCAAAATTGCTTGTTCGGCAGGGAGGATCACATTGGCAGTTTCTTTCCGCATGCGATCTTTAACAAACGGAATCGCAACGCCGGGCAGGTAGCGACCAAAAGTTTGAAAACCCTTCAGCAGGCCTCGTTCCAACGGACTAAAAAACCGCGGGATGCCCTGAACGTCCAGAATGTGTACCAGTTGATCAGCGGCTCGACCTGATTCGTCGCTGCGGAACGCCTGGTCGGTCATTTTCGTCAGCGTCACTTTGGACTGCGGACTCTGGATCATCCGATCCAGTTCTTCCTGCTGTTGACGTTCGGGTTTGGTCTGCAGTTCCTTGCCACGCTCTTGCAACAGACGAGCCAGCTTTCCTGCGCGAGCAATATCTTCTGATCCTGTGCCACTACCTGAAACAGCACCTGTGAGAATTTCGATCGCTTCTGGCACATCGTGAATTGAGGGTTTGTTCATAGTTGGAGGCATACAGAATTCTGGTCTGGAGAGTCAATTTCAACGAACTAATTGTGACTGCCGATTCTCAGCTTGGCAACGCTCAAGTTACCATTGAAGAGCTTGCAAAAATGAAAGAATCCGAAATCCGGCCCGAGGCCATCAGGCATCGATTCCGATCGCGTCTTGAATATGGTTAATACCGCGTTCATCCAGCTTTTTTAACAATTCTCGATTGAGCTGACGAACGAACTGAGGGCCTCCGTAAACGAAACCGGTATAAACCTGAACCATGGAAGCACCGGAACAAATCATCTGCCAGGCGTCATCGGCCGACATTATGCCGCCGCAACCGATCACCGGGATTTTGCCCTGGAGTCGCAAAAATAATCGCCGAACAACTTCGCGACTTCGTTCAGTGAGTGGCTTGCCCGATAACCCACCAGCACCAATTTGCTCGACTACGCTTGTGTCGGTTTGCAAAGGTTCACGGGCGATCGTGGTATTCGTGGCAATCAACCCGTCCAGTTCACTATCGATTGCCAGATCAGCGATCTCATCAATTTGTTCGAGAGTTAAATCGGGTGCGATTTTCAACAGAATCGGTTTCGCCTTCTGGGCATTGCTGTCCGTCCAGGAACGATTGACGTTTTTCAATTTCCGAATGATCTGCTCCAGGTCGTCCCGATTCTGCAACTTGCGCAGCCCCGGAGTGTTTGGCGAACTTACGTTGATCGTGAAGTATCCAGCGTATGGAATCAAGCGTTCCATGCTCTTCGCATAGTCGCTGGCGGCATCAGCAAGTTCGGTGATCTTCGATTTGCCAATATTGATTCCCAATACGCCATGACAAGTGCGTCCCTGCAAGGCTTGTGCGGCGGCTTCACTCCCATCGTTGTTGAAACCCATGCGATTGATGAGGGCTCGATCTTGTGGCAAGCGAAACAATCGCGGCTTGTCATTGCCGGGCTGGGCGTGTGCGGTCAGAGTGCCAATTTCGATATGGCTGAAGCCCATCAGTTCCAGTAATTCAAACCATTGACCGTTCTTGTCAAAACCAGCCGCCAGCCCAACCGGATTTTCGAATTTCAGACCGAAGTGCTCTGAGGCCAGCCGGGAATCTGAGACTTTGTTTTTGTTGCGCAGAAAGCTGGCCACCCCGGGGAGCATGGCTGAGTAACGAAAGGCCGACATGGCAGCGTAGTGCGCACGCTCGGCCGGAATTGAAAACAGAATCGGTCGGAGAAGATAACGCCAAAGCATCACAACAGCTTGGACGTTATCAAGCGTTTCGACAACCCGCTACCAAGCGAATTTGGAATTACCAGTTGAGTCCGAAAGATTCGCCACCGGTCTTGCCTTGAGTTCCGCCCTTGAGCGGCTCGTCTGTTTTCTTGACGGCCGATTCGCGAAGTGGTTCATCAACCGGTTCGTCCTTTTTGGCGCTGTCAGCTTTTTCAGGCTTGGCCTGTAAAGCTTTCAGGGACAGGCCGATTTTCTGGGCTTCCGAGTCCACCGAGATAATTTTTACCTCGACTTCGTCGCCCACGCTCAAATGCGTACTCACCGACATCACTCGGTGATGTGCGATTTCCGAAATGTGCACCAGGCCCTCGACGCCGGGCGACAGTTTAACGAATGCACCGAACTGGGCCAGTTTCGAGACGGTTCCTTTGGCCACCGAATCGACGGGGAACTCCTGATCCACTTTTTTCCAGGGATGCTCCTGCGTATCCCGCATCGACAAACCGATTTTCCCGGTCTGTTGATCGATTTTTTCAATCTTGACGCTGACCGACTCGCCCTCTTTGACCACTGCACTGGGATGCTCAACCCGTTCCCAGGCAAGTTTGCTGATGTGAACAAGCCCCTCAGTGCCGCCAATGTCTACGAAAGCTCCAAAGTCCATCAACTTGGTGACCGTGCCGTCACGAGTCTCGCCGACTTCAAGTGTGGCCAGCAGTTCTTTCTTCTTCTCTTCTTTTTCGCGCTCTGCGATTGCGCGATGGCTGAGTACCAGTTTCTTTTTCGACGGGTTAACTTCCTGAACCACGCAAGTCATTTTTTTGTTGACGTAGTCGCCAAAATTATCAACCCGGAATATCTCGATCTGACTGGCCGGGATAAAACCGCGAATGCTGTTGATGACGCATTCCAGTCCACCTGTATTCGAGCCAGTGACTTTGACCTCGACGATCGCGCCCTGGGTCAAATCGCTCCAGTCAGCAACCGTGACGGAGGAACCAGGAACGGAAACTTCGTACAGGCCGTCTTCGTCACTCTTGGACTTGATCAATACGTCCAGCATCGCGCCAGGTTCGGGCGGAGTTTTGAAATTCCTGATCGAAGCGATTCCCTCGAAACGCCCTTTCAAGATAAAAAAGACGTTTTCGTTATGAATTTTTTGAACCGTGGCTTTGACTCGACTCTCCAGCTCAAGTTCTTCTTCAACACTCTGCCCTTCGATCAACTGATCCATCGATACGCCACCCATAATATTGTCGAGTTGCGATTCGAGTTCATCTGTTTCCGAAATTGCAGTCGGCTGTGCTGACTCGGCTATGTCTGCACTCAGGTGATCGGCTGTGCCTGCACTCAGGTGATCGGCTGTGTCTGCACCCAGGTGAATTGCCGATTCGATATTTTGATTGGCCAGTTCAACTCCACTAATCGTGGCTTCGGTTTTGGTCGCCGCAAGTGGCGCCACAGAAGTTTCAGTCGTTGCCGGACGATTTGTTTTATCTTCACCCAGTTGTGAACCGATGAGGATTTTCCGCTTCGGTTTGGCACTTTCGGCAGCCGGTTCGCTGGATGGTGCCGAGCTTGATGGTGTCGAGGAATTCTCGACAGTTGAATCGTCGTTTTGGACTTTGGAAGTTTCGGGTTCGGTACTCATTGATCCGCAGAGATAAAAGGAGGAACGCCCATAATTTAAACCAGTAAAAAAGCAGAAGAAAGCGAAAATTGAGAGATTGCCAAAATTGTCAACAATTGCGCTTGGCTGATCGCCACTTTTCCACATCTGCCTGTGGTCTGGACAACATCAAAAATGCCGGTCTTTCGACTGCAGTTCCAGTTCGTCCGTCCGGAAAGGTGAAGCCGGTAAGCCTGCACTATTCTTCAAGTTAGGTTGTGCCGAATCGGTCCAGCCGAAGCGGACATTGGCGGGCTTTTCCACTTCCGGCGAGGAAACCCGGATGGTCTTTTCGTCCTCGATTGTCGCGGTGGCGGCAACGAAATTGCCATCTTCGCCGCATATCGTGAATTCTGTAATCTCGCCGTCGACCACCAATCCCTCACCGACATTGCTGAATTTGATCAGAATCGAGTCTTCCTCAATTGACTTGCTTGCGTAAATCGGACCATTGCTGACCAATCCTTCCATGCCGTAGTTGTTGGCCAGTGCCAGCAAAGAAGATCGACGACCAACCTCCTGAGAAAAATCAGACGCCGACAAATCTCCCTTGTTCAAATCGACCGTGTTGGCCAGCCCGGCAGCCTCTTTGGAAAACAGCGTCTTGAGTTGAGCGTCCCAGATTTCCGGAAGTGCCTGAGGATCCTGTTCCTCGTAGCGTTTGGGCTTCGGTTGTGCAAAGTAGAAAGGAAGCGCCTTTTGACCGAATCCAGTTCGCCAATCATCAATCATCATAGGCAACAGTCGCTGAAACTGCTGACCTCGACCAATGTTGGATTCGCCCTGATACCAAATTGCACCACTAATCTGGAATCTGAAAATCGGCGCCAAAGTTCCGTTAAACAACATTGAAGGTCGACTGTTATCAATCTGTTCCTGATCCTGCCAATGCTCCAGCAGCGGTTTCAGTGATTCGTCGGCTGACAAAGACTCGGTGGATATCCATGATTCACAAGTCGACTGGCTGCTGCTTATATCGATCAACCCAATGACCAGTTTCGTATCCTGATATTCTTTTTGTAAGTCGAGTTGCGTCAGCAACTGGGAAGCGAAGTGGTAGCCGATCGTCGAAAATGACTCGACAGAATCAGACGAGCAGGTTGCCCAG
>CAZOXC010000239.1:0-5694 GCA_964583205.1 uncultured Pirellulaceae bacterium
GTAATAAAGACCGCTTTTGAAAGGTCCCATTTCTCCCGATGCATTCCGACCACCTTCTGGAAAAATAATCAACGAATACTTGTCGCCCATCTCGTTGAGCAGCATATCCACCGGGCTGTTGCGCTTCTTGACCTGCTTCCGGTCGACCAGGCAGGCATTGAACACTCGAGCCAGATAACGGCGAATTGGCCCACCATCCCAATAGTCTTTGGCCGCCACAGGTCGAGTAATATTGCGGATGTGTTTTGGCAAACTGGCCCACAAAATCAGCGCGTCCACATGGCTGGTATGATTGGCGAAATAAATCCGCTGACAGGTATCCGGCTGACAATCGACCCAGCGCAGCGTGGCACCCGAGAAAAACTTGGCGAGTGCGACTAGAGTTGCTACCGAGATCTTTTTCATCAATTGCAGTCCGACTTGATACGAACTCAATATTCTAGCAAGAGAGTCGCCTGCTGCGAACGAGATGAAAGAAGATTCGGCAGCCCAGCCTGCTCAAAGGCTGCAACAAACTATCAAGAAATCAGCCGATTCTAGCTGTCGCGTTTCCGCATATAGATTTCTTCGACAAGTCGCTGGTATCCTTCGGTCATCGACTCAAGCGACCCGTAGGAGACAACATGCTGCCTGCCATCATTACCCATCCGGCGCATCAAGTCCGCATTGGATATCAGCTGCATCCAGCGTTTGGCGGCTCCCTCAAAGTCGCCCTTTTCGAATAAAAATCCCGTCTTGCCGTCAATCACCGCCTGGCTGATCGACCCCACGTCCGGTGCGATTACCGGACGACTACAGGACATCGCTTCCAGAATCGAAACCGGACTCGCTTCGTTGTGACTGGTCAAAGCGAATATGTCGAATGCCGAGAGCAGCTCGGGAATGTCCTTTCGAGTTCCCGTGAAGTGAATCCGCTCACTGATTTCGGTCTTGCCGGCAATTGCTTCCAGACGCTCACGCTCCGGACCATCTCCGACGATCACATAGTGCGAGTCGGTATTCTTCTTGCCGCAATGTTCAGCCAGCTTGATAAACATGTCATGGTTCTTCTCCTCTCGAAGCGCGGCGACGATTCCGCAAACCGGAGCATGCTCAGGAATTCCGTACTCCTTGCGGAATTGACTGCGAGCTTCACCGTTGAACACAAATCGTGACGAATCAATCCCGTTGGGGATCAAGCGAACCTTGTGTTCCGGAAACTTCTCGAAGTCGATGAGAAATTCGCGATGATCGCCAGCAACCGCGATGAATCCATCGGTGATTGGTGTCAGCATCCGGTTAAGTTTGCCCACACCATCCGGCCACCCGGTCGAGTGCAATGCGGACAGGATGACAGGAACTCCGGCGTACTTGGCCGCCATTCTGCCCCAGAACATTTTGTCGCCAGCTCCAACCGTGATCACGGCGTCAACTTGTTCGTAGCGAAACAGTTTGCGGAGACGCAGAATCACTCGAATATCAAACTTGCCGCCGATCAGACTGTCATACAACGGAACCTCTTTACGGATCACTTCACCCAACTCGCCGGGTTCTTTCAGGCAGGCAATTAATGGCTCGATTCGCTGACGATCAAAACAACGAACCAGGTTGACCAACAGGGTTTCCGCACCACCCACCGGCATACTGGTAATCAGAAACATCACTCGCAACGGCTGTTGAGGGCGCTTTTTCGACGACGCGACAAATGCCGCAAGGTCCGACTTGTCTGATTTTCTGGTCAGGTGGTTCAACATGGCTAGATGCTTACTGTATCGTCAACTATGGGTGTCGTTGAATTAGTGATGGGAAAAGGTTTGACGGCTGTCGTGTTTTCGTTTTCAGGCAATTGTTCCAGTGCCATTTTCTGCTGGCGAATAATCGAAGGATCAAAGGAAAGCCAATTCTTCAATCGACTCAAACTTGGATCTCCATGGAGTCGTTGAATATGGAAATGGTCCTGTCCAACTTGATTCCAGCCTTTGAGTGTCGAGCAGACGCCTTGCATTCCGGCCGCTTTCAGCATTTCTGCAGCGGACTTGCTCAAGTGTTCCTTTTGACCAAACGGGAACGCAAAGTATCTGATTTTTGTATCCAATAACGACTCCAGCTCCTGGGTCGCCTTGATCACCTCGTCGTACATTTTCGTGCGATCGTCGAGTTTCCCCAAGTTGGGATGAGTTCGAGTATGGGCTCCGATTTCGACCCCGGCCGCCGCCAGCGATCGAATCGATTCGATCGTGTTTGGGCGCAATGGACGCCCGGCTTCCACATCATGCGGAAACGGTTTCCCAGTCATGATGAAGTCAAGTGTCACGAAGTAGGTGACCGGCACTTTTTGCTCGATCAGCATCGGCAAGGCCCACTGGCAATTGTCGGCGTAGCCATCGTCAAACGTAATGGACACAGCGGGTCGGTCGTTAAAGTTGTTTTTGATACGACGTTGTGTCTCGGCCAGCGAAATGAACTCAAAATTCCGTTTCATCCACTGGAAATGACGAGCAAAATCTACTTCGCTAATGGTCCAGTCATTTGGGAATTCATCAGATACCCGGTGATAAAACAACACCGGAATTGGAACTTTGCCTGTGTTTATCAGTTTGCGTCGAAACAGTGCGCGCATAGGTAGCTTGGCTATCCGGAAAAGTTCGATCAATACAGACTTGGCATGCAACAAAATAAGCTCCAACAACCTCTTCTCCCGAGAGGTGCCTAAGAAAACACAAATGCATCTTTACTCTAAAGTGTTGGTCGTAATTAGCATTCTGAATATCGATCACCATTACCTTTAGGACGGAATTGGTGAATTGGGCCAGACGATCCTGATATCCGTTACAACCCATCCAGTTGAAACGGCAATAGCCGCTTGTCGAACACTGTGTTTTCTGGACAGCAATCGACTCAATTTCGCGACTTACACTTTCAGGAATCACTTTGCGCCACGAATTGTGTAAACATGAATAAGAACCAGAGACTATTTGGCGTCCAAATCGACGCGATCAATATGAAACAGGCTGTTGGGACAGTCAAAGAATGGGCACAAGGGTCACGTAGCCCAGGGTCAGGTAGCCAGTGTCGTTATGTCGTCACACCCAACGTGGATCATGCAGTGCTGCTCCAGAAAAATATGCCGTTGCGAGAAGCCTACAAAGACGCCGATCTGGTACTGGCGGACGGCCATCCCATTATCTGGGCTTCACGACTGCTGGGCCGCCCGCTTCCCGAACGAGTGCCGGGTTCCGATCTGGTTCCACGTCTTTTCAAATCGCTGAATGCGAACGAGCCGGTGCGAATTTTCCTGTTGGGCGCAGCTCCAGGCGTCGCTCAACGGGCTGCTGAAAATATCCATCAAACATTTCCCGGTGCTCAAGTCGTCGGGACCTATAGCCCGCCACTCGGTTTCGAAAAAGACGAATTTGAAAACGCATTGATCCTGGGGCGGATCGCGCTGGTGCAACCCGATGTGGTTGTCGTCGGGCTGGGGGCACCCAAACAGGAACTCTGGGTTCACCAACACTGCGACAAAATGGATGCAAAAGTCGCGTTATGCGTGGGCGCCACAATCGACTTCCTGGCGGGTGAGAAAAAACGAGCTCCAAAATGGATGCAGAATTGCGGTGTCGAATGGATGCATCGAATGCTCAGTGAACCGAAACGGCTGATCAAGCGCTATGCAAAAGATGCCTGGGTTTTTCCTCAACTGGTGTTCAAGCAGTGGTTGAGTGATCGCCAAGCCGCTCGCTGATCAGGTCAACTGGAGTCGGCCAGTCGCCATTCGGCCTGGTAATTCAAACCCAGTGTAATGATTTTTTGCAAAAGTTCTTCGTAGTTGATATCCACCGCTTCAGCCGATTCGGCAAAGTCCTCGCCAAATGACAGATTGGGGTTAGGATTCGCTTCCAGAATAAAAATCTGGTTCTGGCTGGTTAACCGCAAGTCCATGCGTGCATAGCCACTGAGGCTCAGGGCTCGATAAACGCGTTTACAAATATTGTGGATCTTCTTTTCAATCGAGGGATCGATTTCCGTTGCCCGTTGAGTTTCGATTCCAAGCTTTTTCTGGTGGGCCACATCCCATTTGACCCGAGCCGTGGCAATCTGCGGCATTCCATCAGGTGCATTCTTGAAAACCATTTCCCAAATCGGCAAAGTGGTGAGCCTTCGATTTCCCATCACGCCCACATACAACTCGCGTCCTTCAATAAAACGCTCGACCATGGCGTCGGTGTCCAGTTCCTTGTGCACATACGCCACCCGCTCGTTCAACTCTGCTTCGTCGTAAACCACCGAAGCTTGCGTGATTCCTAACGAGGCATCTTCAGATACCGACTTAACCAAAAGTGGAAACTCGAGGCTCTTGGGACGCCGCACTCGTTTTCCAACCTGGACGACGATAAATTTGGGCGTACGAATACGATGAAATGAAAGAATCTTTTTGGCCAGAGGTTTGTCGTGTGACAGCAACAGGCCTCGCGGATTGCAGCCCGTGTAATGCTGCTTCATCAACTCGAGATAGCTCACGACATGATGGTCGTAAACACCAACGCCGTGAAATTCTTCCAGCAAATTAAACGCGATCGTAGGTTTGAAATCTCGGATCGCCCTGCGAATCATTCCCAGGTCATCACTGACCCCCAGCGGCTCGACTTCATGCCCAATCCCGCGCAGCGTGTTGACCACATCAAACTCGGTCTTCCATTCCAGGATTTCTTCCTCGGAATGCCCGTCCAGACTATCTGGCGGTACGAGAGAATCGTGCATCAACACCAACGCGCGTTGTTTTTTCATAACGCAACTCGATGGTGCCCTTTATGCAAGTAATTCATTGTATGAACGGATAACATTACCAGAGTATTCTGGTGTACCTCGGTTTCATCACCGCCTACATACAGCTTCATTGCGCGGCACCGGCCTATCATTTCACGCAATACCTGGTTCACATTGTAATGGTATTCACCGGTCCAGTTCGATACCACTCGACAAAGTTGACTACGATTTCTGGTCAGAAAAGTCGCCGCAGTCTTCCCGGTCTTCCTACCATTCTTAGTTACAAACAAACGCTTCAAATCCCGGTCAAACGTAGTTGCGCAGTCGATAGCGTAAATTGCGTGCCGCATTGCGTAATGTTCTCGCAATGTTCTTTTTAATCGGTGCACCGGCTCTACTTTTGCTCGCGACCGGTTCTTGATCGACCGCAAATCGCTCATCAAGTCATCTACATACTGGACTTTCTTCAATGCGGGCCAGCCTTCGTATCGATTGCGCCAACTACTTCGAGGCGTTAACCACACGGCGAAGGTCTCGGCAAAATCTTCCGCAGGATGGCTTTGCGCGTACCAGGGTTCCAAGTGCTGAACAAAGCGTTTGCTCTGCGGCTTGGGATTATAATATTCCGGATAAGGAGAATGGTAGTTTCCGAATACTCGTCGATACTCTTTGCGGCGATGCAATTTGTAGGCTGTGTCCAGAGCATGTCCAGCTTCATGTCTGAGAATCTGCATACAAGTTTGCTGTAGACCTCCCTCAACCGCCAGCATCTGTTTTCGTTCCAGCCGCCGCAAGCGAGGATGTGCCAGATAGAATGGTATGGCGATGCCGGGAATCCCGTCTGGCGAAAACCACTCGTCACTCAACCAGCAATGAGGACGAAAACGAATTCCTTTGTGTTGCAACTCGGAATAGAGTTTTTCCACATTCTGTTTGACCTTGGTGTTTTCA
>CAZOXC010000240.1:0-5673 GCA_964583205.1 uncultured Pirellulaceae bacterium
CTTCCACAAGAACTGATCCGATCCGACCCAGATTGGATCGCCCGGAGATTCAATCCAGGCTGGCGTTTTATCACGCATACACAATCGCGACTTGCCGCTGCCAGAATTGACGAACAACAGATCAAGGAAAGTTTGTTCTCGATCCTGAACTTGCACAGCGATCGACTCAGAACTTTCATGCCAGGTCACTCGGGAAACCACGATATCGCAACCGGCATCGTTGTGTTGGCCAAAATCTGCGACCTGCGTGGTCTTGCTTGCGACATCGTAAATCATCAAGCGAGGAATCGGTTGTGCTTCGCCAGCCTTCGGGTAGGGCGAAACCTCTACATTGTTAAGAACCGGAACATTGTCTTTGATGATATAAGGTTCGATTTCCGACACGTCCAATTGCAGAAAAGCGATTTTAGCACTGTCGGGCGACCACCAGAAACCCTTGAAATTCCCTCGGCCGTACAACTCTTCCTGATAGGACCAGTCAAGTTTCCCGCTGAGCAGTTTGGTTTGGTCTTCGTCGGTAACCTGCGTTCGTTTGCCAGTTTCAATGTCAAACACAATCAAGTTGCCATCGGTTATGAATGCGATTGACTTACCGTCCGGCCCAAGTTCCGCCAGTTCAACCGCCGACTCGCCTTCAGACAACTCAACCACTCGGTTCTGTTCAATCAAGTAAGCAAACGTCTGATTCGGCAGTTCCAGAAACAATGCCGAGTTATCAGGATTGGTCGAACCGGAATTTGCAGCCGACAAGATGTCTCGGCGATCTATTTCAGTGGACTTGGGCGTTTTTGATGCAAAGAATTTATCAAAGGCCTCCAGCAGTTGGTCCCGATCCCAGACAGTAGCGATCGGTGTCATCGCGCCCGTTACAGCATCAATCTCAACGTTCCTGGAACTCCAGGTTGAATTCCAGACCATTTGGTAAGTGTTTTTTTGATGACTCCAAGTCGGAACCGGACGGGTCGAGCCGGCAAAATTGATTTTCTTTTCGCCGAACAGCAAATCCAGGGTCAACTTGGTCTTCGATTTGATTTCACTTGTAGCAACGGTCGGCAACTCGACGTCATCTTCGACCCGATAGACCGGAAACAATGTTTTTTCGTGTAGCCAGGAATCGAAAAAGTTCCAGGTCACCAATCCATCGTCGCTGGTAGGCTCCAGCAAATACGATCCCAGCCGACCAAGCGGTTGGTTCATGGGAATTACATAAGTTCCGGCGACGAAAGTTTTGTTCAGTTCTTCCGTACTGGTTTCCAGCGACACCATCTGGTGACCTTGGAACACTCGATCTTGTTTTGTGATCTTTTTGATGCGATTCCCGACAACCGGCACCTCGACGTCTTCGGTTAATTGGTGGATTTGCAGCCCATGCATCCGCAGACGATCGACTTGTCTGGCAAATTCTTCGCCAACCAGATAGGCGTAGGGCATTGTGACAGAACGAGTCGATTCAAAATTGGCTACGAAATCCACTTCCAGATCGGCCGGTTCGTCGCCATCGTAGCCCAGAATCGTAACCGGCTCTTCGAAAGGGACCGGACGTGAACCCAGGTGCATTTGGATTCCTTCCGGATTGTTGGCGGCCACATCGTTATGCTGGACTCGAATCTGTTCCAGCAGGTAGCGAATGTCGTCCGAGTTGTCTCTAAAGAAATCCACACATTCGGTGACGAACGCGTGAGTTGTTTTGATCCGGTCTTCGTAGCTGATGTAAGAGTAAGCCTCGGAAAGAATCCCCAAACGGCCTCGCATTCCCACGTATTCAGTACTGTAACGAGGCTCGTGGCCGTAAGTGAACCAGGATTTTTTATCGCGTGACAGGTTGCCGTAGTAAAACGCATCGAGATCCTGTTTGGCCATTTCGGCAGTCACGGCTGGCATCATCTTGTTGCGAAGGAATTTGCGAACTTCGACGGGCGAGGACATATTGTGGGGTACGTCATACGTCAATTCATAACGATGCTTCGATCCATTGGTCGTGTGGCAATCGATCAACATATGCGGATCGAAATCATTGATAAGCGTGATCAACGCGCGAGCTTCCGGCGATTCGAGTTTGACGAAATCACGGTTCAAATCCAGATGCTGAGCATTTTCTCGAACGCCCATCCCGTTGTCCGGACCGACTTGACCGGGCCGATGGCTGTTATTGGCCCCCACGCGATCGTTTCCATCTGCGTTATAGTTGGGAAGGATCAGAATTGTTGCCGAATCCAGCCAGGGGTGAGAATCATCAAACGCCAGCTCTCGCAACAATTGCAATAACGCTTCTTTGCCCGCGCATTCTCCGCTATGGATGTTGCCCAGCAGGATGATCCGCGGCAGCTCGTCGCGGCTGTCAATTTGATCGGTGACTCGGGAAACAAGCGCGCCGACCATTGGTTTGCCATCAACAGTTGTCCCAACATCAATTCGCTTGACCCACTCTGACCGATCTGCACAAGTATCGATAAACTTGACAACCTCGGCGGAGGAACTGGTAGCCTTGAATTCGCTTTTCTCAGCGACTGTCGGCAAGTCCACTTGAGCAGATACAAGATTGACCAGTACAAATGCCAACCAGGATGCCTGAATTGTTGCTGCGACAATTTTCATTTCAATACCGTGAATAAATCTGGAAAAGACCAGTAGAATAGATGTTCTTTTCCGCTTCAAGTAACGCTGGAACATTGTGATCGATGTTTGCGGTTTTTGAGTTACTTCAAGTTCCAAAATTGTCTCTCAATAAAAGTTAGGTGAAATGTCGGACTTTCAATCGATATCGAAACTCTCCAAACGGCTTTGTATCAGCGGTGCAATTCTGATGGGGCTGGCCGTTGCTTGTGGAGCAATGGGTAGTCATGCACTGGAAGGTTATCTGGAAAAGCAGCAGCACGAGTCCGCAGAAAAACGTCTCTCCAGCTGGGAGACCGGTGTACGCTATCAGGCGTTTCATGGACTGGCCCTGTTGGCCCTGGGCTGCATCACGCCTGCCAGGGGAACTCGAGCCCGATCCATCGCGGGGTACTTGATCCTGCTGGGTGTAATACTATTTTCCGGATGCCTCTACTTGTGGGTGCTGACCGAACTGAAACCCTTCGTGATGATCGTTCCAATCGGAGGCACCCTGTTACTCATCGCCTGGGTTCTGGTTGTCGTTGACCTGGCAAAACTGACGACCCGAGGAAACAGTATTCCGGCAGAGGACAATTGAAGATGCAAATTGGCTATTGCACCAATATCCACGCGGGTACCAGACTGGATCAAATCAAGACGAATTTGGAGAAGGTAGCCGTTCCCGTCCGGCAAAAGTTTCAGGAGCAGCAAAATCTAAACGTGGGTTTGTGGTTGGCCGCCGAGGTCGCCAGTCAGTTGGATTCTCGCAGTGTTCAGGAGTTTTCCGAATTTCTCCAACAACGAAATTTGAAACCATTCACTTACAACGCATTTCCCTTTGGCGATTTTCATCAAGCCGTCGTCAAACATGATGTCTACTTGCCAACATGGGCCGAGCAGAGTCGATACGACTACACTTTGCAAATCGCCAAAATCGCCGACCAACTAGCCGAATCCGGTGAGCGTGTTTCGATTTCCACGTTGCCAATCGGCTGGCCATCAGGCAATGCCGACTCTGACAGGCAGACAATGAAACAAGCGGCGACAAATCTAAGATTGCTCGCCAGAGAACTCGAGTCCATCGAGGCAAATTCTGAAACGCAAATTCAAGTGTGCCTGGAACCGGAGCCCGGATGTTTATTGCAGACCAGCGAGGACGTCCGGCGATTTGTTACTCAGTTTTTATTGGATTCGTTGAGTCCAGACGAAGCGAAATGCGTGCGAAGGTACCTGGGCGTCTGTCACGATATTTGCCATTCGGCCGTGATGTTCGAGTCGCAACAGTCGGCGATCAAGAAGTATCGGGATTTGGGAATTCAAATTGCCAAGGTTCAGGTTTCTTCGGCAATTGCCGGTATCGTAACCGATGGCAATCGCGAGGCGATTCGATCCGACCTCGGGTTGTTCGCGGAACCCAGGTATTTGCATCAAACGAAGGTTAGATCGGAGCAAGGAATTCGCTTTCTCGAGGATTTGCCGGCGGCACTGGAAATTTTGTTTGCGGATACTGCACCAGAATCGTTGGAATTTCGTTCACATTTTCACGTACCAGTTTATTTGCAAGAGATCGGGGCGCTGACAACGACTCAAAACGATATTCACGAGCTGTTAAAGTCGCTCAATGATCAGGAACTTTCGGAACAGCACTTCGAAATTGAGACTTACGCCTGGTCGGTTTCACCGCACTCGATTCAAAAAGTGACGATTGAAGAGAGCATCAGTCGAGAGCTTGTCTGGTTCGCCGAAGCGGTATCGCAACTATAAACCGGACGCATTATTCGGACTGCAAGGCTTATCCAGTCGGCCCATAATTTATCCGCATTAATTCAAACAAATAAACTGATCGGTTTGCGGTGACTATTCTGAAAACGGTCTTAAAGGATTATTGCATTGTACTGGAATCTGTGCAGAGAAGAGTACGGAAACGAGTAATTCTCACTGGAATTAACTTGGATGCGAGCTGGAGTTTGCGCATCCGAACACTCGAATTCATTTTTTTGCGTCGTTGCCATGGTTTGTGCCGTTCCCCATTATTTGTTGTTTTCTGAATCTGACGTTCACCCGGCGAAAGGTGTTGGTTATTGGAAATTCAACTTACAACAAACTGCAGGATCAGATTCGTTGGAGGTCATGGAATTTGAGCCTTGCATCGACGGGGAGCGGCTTATGCTGCTGGGTGTACTGCGAGGTCTGGAGGCACTGGATCAGCCTTCAGCCGTCACCATCGTGACTCCCAGTCGATATGTCGCCCGAGGTTTTCGCAGCGGGATCGCACAATGGAAAGCCGATGACTGGTGCTGCGAGCGATTCGGAGCGATGAAATCGATATTGTATGCCGATCTTTGGAAACGGATCGAAAGGGCACTGCAGTTTCACCAGGTCGATTGTCGTTGCTGGACGGTCAATTCAAGTGGTCCGGAACATTCCCAACAATTCCAGCCCGAAGTTTCTCCAGAATTGCCAAATGAGGTCGTTGTGGAGCCGAAAAAGCGGATTTCACCGGCGATCTTTGATCCGGCTCGAATCAGCAATCTCGTCAATCGAGTCAAAACCTGGAGTTTGCAAGCTGCCGGAATTGAGCTTGTCCCTGCCGAAGAGCGGTTCAAAAATAATACAACTTCTCCAATCGAATCGATCAAGGTAACTTGAGTATTTCCAACAATCACGGATGCTTCGGTTCGTCGCCGATTCTCGCCAACATGTCGACAAACAAACTGCCCATCAAGAATGGCCTGCTGACTTCGAATGACAAGCATTTGCTTGGTGAGGGAAAGCATTATCGCCTATACGATGTTGTTGGCGCGCATCCTCGCACGGTTGCTGGCGAGCCAGGCGTGAATTTTTCGGTTTGGGCGCCGAATGCAAAATCGGTTTCAGTCGTCGGCGATTTCAATAACTGGGAACCGGAAGTGAATTGTCTGGTCAAAGATGATTCTGTCGGCTACTGGGAAGGTTTCATCAAAGGCTTAAGCGCCGGCCAGCTTTACAAGTATTCGATTCTGGGCGCTGACGGTTCTCGGAAACAAAAAATCGATCCCTGTGGATTCAGTTTCGAGATGCCGCCTCGCACTGCAGCAA
>CAZOXC010000241.1:0-5637 GCA_964583205.1 uncultured Pirellulaceae bacterium
GAAGGAGACTGTTGAGATGAAAATTTCGATTACTTACTGCGGCCAGTGAAACTACCTGCCACAGGCCTCCAGTTTGGCGGCCGAGATCCAGGAAAAGTTTGGTATTGAGACCGAGTTAATCAAGGAAGGTAAAGGGATCTTTGACGTCAAAGTCGACGGTCAATTGATTTTTTCCCGCTTCGAAGTCAAGCGTTTTCCTGAGCATAGTGAAGTGCTGGAAAAAATTAGTGAAATTCAATCTGCCTGATCAGTCGACTGGTGCCCTATGGATTTTTGATTTGTCTTTGGTTGCCGATACTTGTTACGGCAATCGTTCTATTCTTTGCCAGTTTTGTAGCCTGGGCGATTCTGCCTTTCCATTTTAAAGACTGGAAGCGACTTCCCAACGAATCAGAGTTCATGGGGCAATTGCGTGATTCCAATATCGAACCGGGAAATTACTCCTTTCCGTTTGCAGCTTCGCCCAAAGATCAAGGTTCGCAAGAGTTTCAGAAAACCTACGCGACTGGGCCTCGAGGAATTTTGAACGTCTATGCCATGCCCAACATGGGAGCCAACATGGGCAAGACTGTATTGTATTTTCTAATCACCGCCGCGATTATCGCTTATGTCAGTTGGGAAGCCTTCGAAGGCTGGGGTGACAAAAGTGAAGTCACGTTCCCCAAAGTGTTTCAGATTGTGGGGGCGGTCGGAGCTCTGACTTATGCTTGCGGCGGAATTCTAAATTCAATCTGGTTTAAGAAACGTCAAGTAATGGATGTCGTTGATGGCATTGTCTATGGCGTGATTACCGGATTAATCTTCGCAACCTTTCACGTATTGGGTTGGGCTGTAGGTGGTGGAGTCGCCGCGTAATTTGTCGGCGAACCATCCAATGAAAAACACCGGTCCCAGCAAAGCGATTGCCCGCTTTCGAATATGATCATTGCAGGGCGCAGCGCATAACTTTTTTTTGTGCGATTGGCTGGACGTATTGGAATAAACAGAATCGGGCAAACTAACAGTTATCATATTGGACTTGCTCCGGAATTTGCTTGCTGCTCAAGCTGCGAATCAAGTTCTCAATTTGAGAGTTGAATGCTGATTCCTGCTTGAAATACCCGTGTTTTTTGGGGTGTTGTGCTTTGGTACGCGTTTTGCAATTTGGAGATTTGTAACTTTTACTTTTGGAGGACCTTGATGATCCCAATTCGGAATGGGTCCTGGATGATTTTGAATGTCGCCGTGAATTCGGAAGATATTTCATCCAGAGACGATTTTCGACAGCTGGTTGTCGATGACAACCAAGTGCGAATTGAGCCAGCCGGAATCAGTTTTTCGGTTAGCCAGTCAACCTCGAAGAGTGCTGTTTTGGAGTCGCGTTCGCAAGTTTTCTTTGCGGACTTTTTCGAGAAAGATGAACAACTGCGATTAACTCTCAGTCGTCCTACTTTCTCAGAGACGGTTTCCATGGAAGCACTTTTTGAAAACGCGAATTCGTTCGCGTAAACAGTTCCCGCGAAATTGTTCGCGAGAAAACGGTAGCTTGATCGGACTTATCCTATATTATCTATTACCAGTCAAGCAAAACGGTCACCGGATTCGGTGGCCGTTTTTTTTTGTGTTCAACGCAGGTTCGAAAGGCGCTGGCCGCCAAGAAACCGCCTGCCAGAAGCTGGCGTTGAGGCAAACTCAATCTTTGACCGCTTGCGGAATTCGAGCACCAGTTGTTTCCAACCAGAGATTCAGTTGCTCCAGCATTTGGTCTCGCAAGTCGGGCATGGTTTCGGCCAGATTATTTTGCTCGCCGATATCCGCTTGCAAATCGTAAAGTTCAATCGGATGCTCGCCAAACCGACGAATCAACTTGTGTCGGCCTGCGCGAATTGCTGCACCTGGCAAATTCTTTTTGTGAAATGCGTAGTTTGGATAATGAAAATAGATTGCCTCTCGTCGCGGCGGAACTTGTTTTGTCACAGTTTCGACGAGTGAAAGTCCATCCGGTGTGTTGGACGAGTCTGGTTTCAGTCCGGTCGCATCCAGAATCGTTGCGTGCAAGTCCATTGTGATCACGGGAGTGTCAAGTTTAGTACCGGCGTTCAACTTGCCTGGCCAGCGGACAATCAAAGGAACTCGAATTCCCCCTTCGTACAGATGACCTTTTTCGGCACGCAAGGGTTTGACGTTCGCGGCAAAGGGTCCGTTGTCAGAAGTAAAAATTACAATCGTGTTGTCCAGCAGATCAAGTTCTTCCAACCCTTTAATGAGTTTGCCGATTGACTGATCCATTCCTTCAATCATCGCAGAGTAAGTTGGGTTTTCGTTTCCCTCGCCCGGTCGACCTTCGTATTTGTCGATCAGTTCCTGTGGAGCTTGGAAGGGATAGTGGACCGAATAATTCCACCAGCACAAAAAGAAATTGCGGTCACGATTTTCTTTAGCGAACCTGATGCACTCGTCTGCAGATCGATCGGCCAGGTATTCGCCATCCGGCCCGTCGGCTGCCTCCGGGTTTTTGTAAGGCGCGAAGTAGCTGGGAGGTCCGCCAAATCTGCAACCGCCAAAATTGAAATCGAATCCCTGGTGCTGAGGTCGCAAATCTTCCTCGGAAAATTCGGAATCCCGGTCGGGTTGATGGGACAAATGCCATTTCCCCACGAAGCCAGTCGCGTAGTCGGCAGCTCGCAACTGTTCGGCCAGAGTCACTCGATCCAAAGGCAAGTTACGTTGCCAGGGTTCCGACTTCACACCCAGCGAAAATCCCTCGGCATGTCCCGGCGCGTGGTTGGTAATGTTGAGTCGCGCCGGAGATTCGCCCGTCATCAAAGCAGCTCGAGTCGGAGTGCATACGGGTGAGGCGGAATAGGCGTTGGTGAACAGAATGCCCTGCTCTGCCAGTCGGTCAAGGTTGGGCGTATCCAGCTTGTCGTTGCCATAGCAGTGCAAGTCCTTCCATCCCAGGTCGTCGGCCATGATCAGGACGATATTGGGTCGCTCTTCATCCGGCTGATTGTCTTCGGCGACAATTTCTCGCTCTGCAGGATTCAGTAATAAAGCCAGCAGCACCAGGCCGGCGGTTTTAAACGTCTTTCCGTTCATCTTGGTTTTGGTCCTTTTCGAATATTTCAAGTGCAGTGCTGGATTAACCCGTTCTCACCAGATTGGAATCCGAAACAGGTTCAGAATCAATGATTGTGAACCACGATTGCGTTCTGTTTCAAAAGAAAGGAAAATAATACCTTACAGTTTTGCGAAAAAGACCCGTGAACGATTCTGCTGATCAACCAGTCGACGCCGAGCGACTTGAGAAATACCGATCTTACTTGAGGCTGCTGGCCCGTATGCAACTGAATCCTCGTTTGAGGAGTAAAGTTGACGAGTCGGACATTGCGCAGCAGACGCTGGTACAAGCGGTCAACGGGCTGGCTGATTTTCGAGGCTCTTCCGATGCTGAGCTTGTGGCTTGGCTCAAGACGATCTTGTCCAATCACATGAAACACGTCGTACGCGACTTGGGCCGGCAAAAGCGTGATTTTCGGCGAGAACAAAATTTGCCACAATCGATCGAGCATTCGAGTATCCGGATTGAACAATTTTTGCAAGCCAATGTGGAATCGCCCAGCTTGAACTTGCGACAGGAAGAAGGCGCACTCGAATTGGCTCAAGCATTGGAGCAGTTGCCGGATGCGCAACGACAGGCGATCGAACTTCAATATTTCCATGGTCTGAAGTTAAAAGAGATCGCCCAGATCATGGAGAAAACCACTTCGTCAGTCGCCGGTTTAATCCATCGGGGACTCGCAAGTATGAAAACGACATTGGAAGCTGCGACCGGTAACCCCAATCAATCTGAAGAACAGTAACTGCATCAAGGTAGAAAATGACGGAACGAAAACGGAGTTTTATTGCCTCGCTCCCTAAAATGACTGTGCTGCTGGTGTTTTTTCCGGTGGCGATTGTGATGGAGTTCATGGGGATTCATGGCATGCCAATTTTTATCGTGGCCGCGTTGGGGATCCTGGGCACGGTAACGTTGATCGGGAAAGCGACCGAAGAGATGGCTTTGTATGCTGGTCCTTTATGGGGCGGGCTGCTCAACGCCACTTTCGGCAATGTGACCGAACTGATTATCGCTCTGTTCGCGCTTTCCAAGGGGCCGGAGTTGTATCCGATCGTGTTGGGCTCGATAGTCGGTTCAATTATCGGGAACTTGCTGCTGGTTCTGGGTGCAGCGATGGTGGTTGGTGGCGTGCGGCATTCGATCCAGAAAGTGTCTCGAACCAGTGCCAGCATGAACGTGAGCATGTTGTGGGTTTGTTTGATCGCCATGTCGGTGCCCAGTTTCGTCGCGATGGCGGGTTATCTGAACGTTGCTGAATTTAAAGAGTTTGCCACTGACAAATTTCTCGGTGAAATTTCGATTGTCGCGTCGATTATTTTGCTGAGCCTGTATCTGTTGATGTTGCTGTTCTCGTTTAAAACGCACAAGTTCCTGTTGATGCCTGATAAGGAAACACACGAGAAGCCCGAGTGGTCGAAGATGACCGCCATGATCTTGTTGTTTGTTGCAACGGCGATTGTTGCGTATCTAAGTGAAGTCTTCGTGGGCTCGATCGAGTACATGAAGCATCATAATACGATTCAAGTCTCCGATATGTTTATCGGTGTGATCATTGTCGCTGTGGTTGGGAACGCCGCGGAAGGCTCGGTCGCAATCTGGGTGGCTCGTCAAAACAAGATGGAGTTGGCATTCCAGATCGCAATGGGATCCTGCCTGCAGGTGGCCTTGATGGTAGCGCCGGTGTTGGTGTTGGCATCTGCCTTGATGGGCGATCTGATGCCGCTGGCCTTCGACCCGTTCATGTTGATGGCTCTGGGCGCCGCGACGGTGGTCGCTTCGTCGGCCTTGACCGATGGCGAGACCAATTGGCTGGAAGGCGCCACATTCCTGGCCGTTTACATATTCTTTGCGTTGGTGTTCTGGTTCCATCCATAGTGGAACAAGGTGAGTGCCAATTTTCTGCGCAGAGTGTGTTCGTTTACGAATGGCTCGGTTTTCGGGTAGGTGTGATGCTTGGTTAGGCCCTGCGCTTGGTTAGGCCCTCCCCTCGCTTAGGCTCGACCCTCCCGTGCGCTCGTTCCTCGCTGGGAGGGTGAGTTTCTGCTCACAAGCAAATTCCAATAAAACCACTCGAACCTGAACAAACTGAACTGCTGTCACCCGGCAAATGCTGTTGGTCCCCGGGCAACTGCATCCTAAAATTCTGCCAAACGAAAAGGAGTTCGTATGGCTATCAGCTCACAACAAAAATCCGCACAAGATCTTTATTCGCCGCCTCGGCAAGTCAGCTCGGTCGACGATTGTTTTTTCTACCATTACATGGATTTGCCCCAGCACCAGACACTCGGTACGACCTGGGATCTTCGTGATTGCGTCGACGAGTACCTGGGGAGCATCGACTATTCAGATAAGCGGGTACTCGATGTGGGCACCGCCTCGGGTTTCTTGACGTTCGAAATGGAAAAGCGAGGCGCTGAAGTCGTGTCGTTTGACATGCCGTCGGTGGACTCCTGGGACTTCGTTCCCCATTTCACTCGTACGCCTTATTGGGACAAGATGAAAAGCTCGCGCGAGCAATGTAATCAGCAGACTCGCAA
>CAZOXC010000242.1:0-5620 GCA_964583205.1 uncultured Pirellulaceae bacterium
TCGCTGGAGTCAATTGTGGATTCACCATCAAACACGCGCACTGATTTGAGCAGAAAACCGGGAGGCGAATCGTCCTGTGCCGCAACGTGCAGCGGCGCTGCCAGAAAGAAGCCGAACAGAATCAGAATCATTGTTTTCATTTCGAAGCTCGCTTTCCAATTATATTTGAGGAGACTCGTCGAGAGTCTGGAGAATGAATTCAGTCAGCTAACGGACGCCCTTCCAGACTTTGTATTGCAGTGCGCAGCGATTCTTCGATCGGTGATGGTTTCTGTTTTTGGTAGTCGAACATCACAACGGTCGAATCACCTTCCGCTGCCAAACTGCCACTGGCTTCGCTCCACAAACCGTGCTTCATCGACATGCTGCTGCGACCAATCCTGGTGACTTGTGCACCTACGATCACGGTATCAGGATAACTAAGCTGCCGCCGAAAATTGCAACTGACGGCCGCTAAAATCGGCCCCACTCCCTGGTTCGAAATCTGGACTCCTAACTTCAATAGATAGGCAATCCGCGCCGACTCGAACCAGCGAATGTAGTGCATGTTGTTGATATGCCCCAACCCATCCTGCTCGCCCCATTGCAGAGGTTGAGAAATCGTTACCCGAAAATCGCTGCGTTGTAGTTCACTCATTCAACCTTTATAGCAAATTACCATGCTCATCGGCAGTTGGATTCCCAGCCTGGCGCCAGTCGATTTTCAACGGTTGGCCTCGATTTCGCGAACTGCAAAATCACCCAACGTCGCAGTCAAGTTTCGTGTCTGGCCATTGGCGATAAAACCAACCAGCGATTCACTGGCAATCGCGATCGCCAATATCACCAGGTTGCGCGCAAGCGGATAGTCGCAGACATCGCCAGCCACATCAGCAGGAATTCGGTACTGGTCATTCCAAATGACTTCACAGTAATCTTCAAACAACCCCACATGCAGGCATTGGATACCGTGCTCAAGACAATATTGCTTCAGCAAGCCACGAGAGGCCGAGTTGTCAAAGGCATCGACAACAATCTGACTCCCCTTCAAGAGCTGCTTGATCGAGCGTTCTTCCATTCGCTTTCGCCGCGCATCGATTTCAACATTGCACACCTGGAATAACCGATTGCGCAAGGCGTCGACTTTCCAGCCACCTACGTCGGCAAGCTGGTATGCCTGCGTCCCGATGTTATGCTGCTCGACCCGGTCATCATCGATCGCGCGCAAGTTATCGAAGCCTTGTCGAGCAAGATTTTCGGCAAGCGTCGATCCCACCGCTCCGACACCACAAATCGTGATCTGGAATTCGCGCAACTTCGCTTGCAACTCGTCGCCGCGATAGGCGTGTTCATGTTGAAACAGTTCGTTAGCCATTGGGTTTCCAATTGGTTGTCGCCAGACAGTTTATATTTCGAGCCAATTCTGAACGGAGCCAATTACGTTCGCACTACCACATACTGTGTTCCGAACGACTCACACTCGACCCGAACTCCCTGACAAGAGTCGCTTCGAAATTCGTACGCGGCAACTTCATTGTCACAGGCAATCAGACACAACAATGGTCGCCCAAAGCAACTGACCCAGGCGCGCATTGTGTTAATGTCTTTGCGACTGGGCCGCAATATTCCGCTGGGATGCGTGTGGATAAATCCTGCAACATCGCCCGCCAGAACCTCGCGCTCCAGTAACCAAGCGTGATCGAATTCAACCTGAGTTGGCTGCCCTTCCGATTTCGCAGATTTACGAGCAAGCGTCACCTGCCCTTTGGTTTGACCCAGCAGGATCCAGCATTGTTCGTTGAGCGTGCTGGTTGTAAACAGGTTCTTGATCATGAGATTGATTCGAGGGTTGGAGAAAACTTGGACTGAATGTCGATTGCAATCTGATCCGACTCCTGTTTCGACAAGGATATCAAGAACAGGTTCTCGATATCCTGCCGATTCAATACGCAACGCGCGATTCAGATCTCACCAAACACTCCAACGAGGCTGGTCAAATCAAAATCCCGATCAAAGCCGTCCAGACAAATTCCTGCCGACAGTACGGTTAACGAGTGTTTGTCAATCGTCGGCGAATACCGTCGTCCGTTCAAACTGAACGTCACGTTGTACGAGTCTTGATGCTCGACATAGCCGATCAACCGCGCACCAGCGTGTGAAAGGTTTGCTCGCAGCCGACTCATGACCGAATCGCCCGGCGCTGCTCCCACTTCAGTCGCAGGAGTTTTACGCGGTGACTTGGACTGTGGATTGAGTTTGACCCAATGCGCCAATTCGTACGCCATCCGCATCTCGCCCGGAAGTCCGCGGATTTCCAAATCCTGTGGTTCCACATTTTGCGCGAACGCTTCGCGCAAACCATTGGCAAACGCCGGGTTGGTTCGAGCGTCGATTCGGTCAAACCAGAATGCAGCGCCGTCAAACCGACAGGTTACCACATCGAATTGCTGTACCGCGTTCGTCAACAAAACTGGAACCGTACCCTGGACCTGGATTCGGCGGTCACCCTGGCAAGCCGCAATGCCCAGCCAGTGTGCATCAATTCGGCGAGTCACAATCAGGTTGACCTTGGGGAACAACTGGAAGTAGGCTTGCTTTTCGCGCAAGCTCGCTTCACGTTCGAGAATCGCCTCTGTCATCGAGAGCGGTTCAAAGATTCCAAAGCCTTCAAAATCGCTGGGGCCGATTCGCATTCGACAAACCACGCCGTCCAGCTTTACTTGAACAAAACCGTTTCGGATTGCCGGCGCAAGAAACTTCTGTCGCAGAAAGTCCTGCTCCTGACGAGCGAATTGATCGATCAATTTTTTGACGTGTCGTTGGCGCATAATTTTGAGCTAAAAAAAGCCGCCGGAAGATCCGGCGGCTGGTTAAACTTCATTCAATTAACAGCGACCATGCCTGGTTAACATCCAGTTCGGCCTGTTCGTCGAGGGCCTCTTCGCCTTCGACCAGCACGCCTGGATCGTCGCTGTACTCACGATGCCTTTCGTTGCGGCAACTCGTACTGCATAATTTCCATCAACATTTCCAGCTTGCTTGGGCGAGCCAACATCGGTGCCAGGTTTGGCAACGAGTAGTAGTCACCCGTGAACTGAAACACGTCAACTTCAATTCCCGCATCACGGCATTGTCGTTCCAAGTGGCTTCCCGCGTGCGGTGTTCGCACAATGCACAAATTCGGACGTGTCTTCATTTGTGCACAGTAGTCCTCGTAAGCCGTCACGAAGTTCGGAGCCGTGTTGTGGCCTTCGTCGGTAATCATGATTACCTGATCCACATACTGCTGGGCCTTCGCAAGGTTCACAAACGGAACACCACATGACGTCGCACCACCGGCGTTGATCCCTTCCAGGGCTCGACCCCAGGATGCCAGATCATCGCCTTGCGATTCAATCGGGTAAGCGATTGTGTCGAATGCGTAGGTGTACAATTCTGCTTCACAAATTGCACTCACCATCGCACCGATTTGCTTACCAAGTTCAATCGCGATGCTCATTGACGACGACTTGTCGATCAGCAGCGCCGTTGGCCGGGAAATCCGACCCTTGGCCTTGATCTGCGTGTCCGCAACATCTTCCAACGACTTCTTCAAGTCACTCGAGACATTCGCAGACTCGATCGCACGTTCGGCCTTCAACGCGCTCACGCGTGAATCAGACTTGGCCTGCTGCAACTTGGCCTCAATCAATGACTTGATATCGGCGGAATCCATCGCACCTCGCTTCTTCAATGAACCAAGGTTGTTGATCAATTCCTGCGGTGACATCTGTTCAATCAAAGCCACCAGCACTGCCGGAGTCATCTGTCGAACGACCGTCGATGCAACACGGTAAGGAATGCGATGTTCGATAATCGCCCGAGCCTGATCGGCAGGCTGCTCCGCCTTCGCCAGTTCACGCAGAGCGTAAACTCGACTGTCGCGCGGCGGGTTTTCGTCGAACAAAATCTGCTGAGCGCGTTCACCTGGCTGGATGTGCAACAAGGCGTAAAGTCGCTTCATCGCCTTGCGAGCCACCAACACAGCGCTGTCCAGTCGAACTGGATCGGCTTCGCGTTCGCGCAAGTATCGTTTAACTTCCGTCTTCATGGCCCGAGGCACGTTGCGGAACAATCCGAATTCTTCCGTGATCGTTTCCGGTACTTCAGCCACTTCGGCATTCGCTTTCCCAGTCAAAATTCGCTGTGCAACCATCCGCAGCTTGCTCTTATCCTTGATCTGGCGAGCCACAACCTGTTCGCCCTTGCGTGGACGTCGAGTCTTCTTGCGACCGCTGATAAAGTCAACTACTCGCAAAACCTGGTAAGGCGGCAACTGACGCAACATCGCCAATCCCACGCCGCGGTGTCCTGGAAATTCGCTCAACACCAAAGTGATGATGAACATTTCCTGGTGGTCACGCACGTCTCCGTGGTCCTTGTACCATGCGGCAAGTTGCACGTAGAACCGAGGATCACGCGCAATCAAATCACGGTGAACCGGCCAAATCTTGTCCAGCTGGCGGTGAGGTGTTGTCAGCAATGTGTTCAAAATGTCGAGTCGAATATCTTGTTCACGTGTCATCGGTGTAACCACCTCGCAAAAAAAAGTCCAAAATCCAGTTGATCGCTTACTCCGCACGACGAATCGTCACGCGCACACAATCTCACTCGATTTTGGACTTTGAGAAAACCAAAACACAATTCGCTCGACTCGTACAAGTCACACAAGCGTGTTAACTAACGCTCCAGATTGATTTAAAAAGCGGAGCGTGAAGGATTCGAACCTACGGACGACGGATAGCCGTGCATACCAATTTGTTTGTAAGCTTTTGCAGTGGGTTACGAATCTGGCGAATTGCTATCGAATTAAATTGCGTACAAGTCACTTGAGCTGCAAAGTATTGAATACTGAGTTATGCAACTCGTAATCCTCTCCGAGGATAGTTTGTATGCTCAAGCCGTTGGGCACGCGATGTAATGTTTTTTAAAGGCCCGTACAAGTCGCTATAGCGTTGTTAAACAAAAAAAGCGCTCTACCAAACTGAGCTACAGGAGCACATCTTTTTTCAGAGCTCCCGGTAGGATTTGAACCTACGACCGCTTCATCTAATGATTGTTTGTAAGCTACCGTCATTGGTTACGGGTATGTACTAAGGACGCCCGCGTGTTGGCGAGGTTCGCATTATTCCGGCGGGCACCTGCCAGCTTCGTCAGTACGGTCGATTCCTTGACCGCTCGAGCTCGATACCCGTATTTCGACCGGCGATACCAGCGTTAACCAATCAACAGTCCGGCTGACCGGACTTTGGATCCGGGCGATACCAAATTCGCAGATTCCAATTAAAATGGAATCTTCCTACAGCCACTTTCACCGGGACGATTTGATGAGACACTTTTTGCTTGGTTGGGTTTTATCCGCAACATTCTTGTTCACAGCTATACTGCAGGCTCAGGACGAGAGCTGGTTCAACAAAATGCAATGGCGGGAAATTGGCCCGACCGCAACCGGTGGACGAGTCACCGATATCGCCGTCAATCCAAAGAACGATCATCACATCTTTGTAGCAAGTGCTTCCGGCGGTCTGTGGGAAACCAAGAACAACGGTACCACTTGGGAATGCATTTTTGAAAACGAGGGCACAATCTCGATCGGTGACAT
>CAZOXC010000243.1:0-5618 GCA_964583205.1 uncultured Pirellulaceae bacterium
CGTGTTTGCTGCCATCGCTGGAATTCGATTCTCTGGTGACTTGTTCGGGCGCCAGGCAAAGCCTTTCGAAACTGGTTGTCTGAATTGAATTTCCCCGCACTGGATCAGGACTTTCTGAGCAATCTGTTCGAGTGGTTTTTTGAATCGTTGTTAAATCCTCTTATCGATAAGGAATGGCTGGTCGCCCTGGTAGCGGGAATTATCATTCTGGTGGCCGCCAAAAATTTCCGCCGCTTTACAAATCAAAAACTGGTCTGGTTCGGAATCATCCTGGCCATGATACCTGTCTATCAGATTTATTTCGTCGGGCTGGGGTTCGCCATCTGGGCGGCCGTCGTGATGAACGACGATTTCGTAAAAGCTCGCTTCGAACACATCCTGCATGCCAAACCCAAGGCACCATCACAACAACCCGCAAACGCGTTCGCTGGTTGTCTTCAAGCACTTCTGATCCTCTTGATGGTCGCCGGTGCTCTGACGCTGTCAGCGGCAATCATTTATTTTGCAGCAGTGTCCAAAACCCAAAACCGCATAGAATCTAAATCCACTCCGGAAGTCACAGCTAACCAAAGCGCTGAGTCCGTTTCGGAAACGATAGAAGAAACTGAAGGCGCTGAAGATGCAACTGAAGGATCCGATGAAGAAGCTTCAGCTGCCGATGCAATTGACGCGAATGAAGCCGCTGATGCCTCCGAGTCTCCGCAAGCTGGTGATCCGAATTCCCTGTCGAGTGCGGAGTCGGCTGCTGAGGATATATGGATTCCTACCCCCGACTCCGATTCCGCTCCGGAACTTCAACTTGCAGTCCGCTCCTGGATTGTCATTTTTCTGTTCGGCAGCCTCGTTGTTTTCTTAGCCATACTGGCTCTGTTAGCGGTCGTCGCAGTGCTGGGTCGCAAGTCCCAATCGCGACCGGTGAAATAAGTTGGCCTGCGTTTTTGGACAATCCGCATGCCTGCCGGCAATCGGCTAGCATCGTTCCGGCAGGGCAACTGCGTCTGACGAATGGCACCTGTCGAGCGATCGAGAGTCACTACAGTGAAACTTTGCCGAATATAGATGCAAATTTGGCAGCAACTCTTCCGGTTAGAGAATGGATCGTGGTCGGGTAGACCTCGCCTGCGGAATCGGTCTGGCCTGTTTCGATAGTCATAACATTTCGGTCATCATTCACCAATGCACTAGTTAGCTTGGTCAAGTCCAATCGTCTAATACGGCCTTCAATTCCGGTCCGATTGATAAGATATGTAATGTCGAAATGGATTGTGTTTAGCGACATTGTGCAAACCAAAGGAATTCAACATGCGGCTCCCAATAATTCTAGCCATCGTGCTTTGCAGTAGTGTGGTCATCACCAGTGAAGCTCAGGGCCAATTGTTCAAAGGCGACTTGATTCGAAAAATCTTCGGTGAAGAAGATCGCAACAGGAATCAGAATTCCCAAGCGGCCGAGCGACAACGTGAACGGCTGCAGCAGCAGAGAAGTCGTTCCAACTATGGAAACACTGGCCAGCCTACTCCTGCTCGCCAACCTTACGCCGGCGGCAACTCCAACAGCCGGAGCAATTCGTCCAGTAGCAATAGCCAGAATCGTTATCGGTCCAGTGGTTCGAATTACTCACGCACAACACCATCCAGTTCTTCTTCATCTTCAAGCCGCTTGACATCCAACAGCGGAAAGGGAGTCTCATTCGGAGCTCGCCTGCAGAAGACTCGAGGCGGCGTGGCAATCTCGCAACTTGTTCGCGACGGTGTTGCCAGCAATGCCAGTTTCAAGTCTGGTGACGTGATCACCAACTTTGGCGGAATCGAAGTTGTGGAAATCGCAGACGTCGACAGCATCCTGGAAATCCTGGGACAAGGAGATCAAATCGAGGTCGCCTTCACAAGAAACGGCAAAGCCGACAAGAAGATCGTTCAGTTCGGCGAACTTGACGAGTCCGCTTATGCTGACCGAGCACCCGCTGCCGATGCCGATCGCAGCGAGTCCTCTCGATATCAAGTTCGAGATCCCAACCAGTGGGGAGACTCGAATTCCGAAGACTATGCTCGAGTCCAAGCGCCAACTTTCGGTTCCAACTCGAGAGATTCTTCCAGTTCTCGATCCGTCATGGACAGTCTGCACACCGGATCTTCGCCAACTCCATCAATCCGCCCCAGCTCCAGCTCGGAAGTCCGCCAACTGCAGTCAATTATTGAGCAACAGCAGGACGCGATTGAATCGCTGCAACGTGAACTTCAAATTCTGCGTTCGCAAAGCAGCGGTAGCGAATTCGAGTTGCGAGGACCTACGGTTGCACCGTCCCGCGGTAACTAACCGATCGCGAAGTTCGCTATTGAGTTTTTTCCGAATCCCTATCTTGCGGATTCGGCTTATCGGAGTCCGGCTCGGGCGATTGCTTTTTTCGACCAAACCGCATCCACAAAGAACTGATCAACAAACCGAACAACACCGGGAAGTGTTCGAACCAGGTGATGACGAAATGGAAATACGTCGCGCCTTCGTATTCGGTGTTTAGAATCTTGACTCCGCTATAGTGGTACTGCAACCAGAATCTCAAGTAGTACATCAACAACAGCCCGCTCACCGACAACCACCACCGGTTCCTTGCAAAGGCCACCAGCGGTAAGGCCCAGCACCAATACCAGGGATTTTGAGTTGGCAGCGTCAGCCAGAACCAGGCGACCGTGATAAAGGCTGCCTGCAAAAACTGACTCGCCGAATCATGCGTGACCGAACGCATCGCCAGCCAGAAAGTAATGCCGGCAAACAGCAACAAGGTAATCAGCCTGGCCAGCAAAAAGCTGGTCTTCTCGATCGGAAACTGAAACTTGTCGGCGTCTTCAATCCCCAGCCAACCCTGAACTGTTCCCAGCACGCCGTTTCCGTGGCGGTGAGCGAACTTAATAATTCCGGATCGAGTCTCTGCCGGAACAAATACAAACCAGGGTCTGGGATGACCTTCATAGACTTCAGGTCGCTCAATGTTCTCTTGAATATTCATGAACACAAAATCGTTCATTCGCCAGCGGCTTAAAAATGCCAACAGTCCGTCGCTGGGCGACAGTTCTTCCGTCGGCACGTCTGTGTTTTCAAGGGCGTTCTCTCTGGAATCCTGACTGTCGGCGACCGTCACTGGAGCTGGTTTGACAAACAAGGGACTCAAAATGGCGACACTGCCAATCAGCAATGCAATTGCAAAAGCCAGCGACTGCACCAGTCCCTTGTGTTTCCACAGCAGAAAAAACAACACCGGCCCGATCACGATCGGAAATAGTTTTCCGCCAACACCCAGTGCCAACACCAAACCGATTCCGATCGCCGCCAAAACTGACTTTGCACCAATTCGGCGCACTTTGTCATCCAAGACGTTATCATTCAAGCCGCTGCCGGTCCCGAATACCCAGCGAACCGCCAAAGCGATCGCCAGCAACATAAAAAATGTTGCGATAGAATCCAGGTGGCCGGTATTGGCAAACTCTTTGAGAACCAGAGGGCACCATCCATAGGCTGCCAACCAGGCCATATGAATTCCGGTCATTCTGATCAACCAGAACACCAATCCCAGACAGCCGATGTCGAACGCCGTGATCCAGAACTTCATGGCGATCAAATGCGACTTCAACGAGGGCTCAGCCTCGTGACGTGAAGTTGCCACCGGCGAAGCAGACCAGGCCGCCATACAAAACACCGCTTGAGAAGTTGGCGGATAGGCAGTCGGTAACTCGGAAAAATGCACACGATGAAGAACCGCGTTTAATCCGGGATCATCCTGGCGTATCTCGGCAATTTTGACTCGCAGAGGATCCTTTGATTGCGGTGTGGATTGCTGTGCTTCCAGTGGCGAATAGCGATAGGGACTGATTCCGTTGGCGACTAGATTTCCATCCCAGATATATCGATAGGCATCGATTTCCTGGAAGGGCATCGAGTTCAACAAAATCAGCCTGGAGACCAGAGCGACCGCCAGAACTGTCCAGCCTACCAGCTTCTGGTTCTTGACAAACAACCCGGACAGGATGCCCAGCAGATAAACTACAAATCCGATACCCAACAAAGTAAGAACTTGAATGATCGGTCGAGTCTTCTGAACGGTGTCGTCCGAAAATCGCGGACTCATGTTCAAAAGCAGCCCGCAAATCACACAGATAACAATTCCACAGGCGGCACAAATCGCCAGCCAGAATAAATCGTCGTGGGTTTTGGCAGTTCGCTTTTTGGTCATGACAATGTGTCTATGTATTATTTGCGCAGGAAGCCGTATTTGAAAATCAAGTACAGGATTTTGTAGCCTGCTTTGATCGAACCAGAAATTGTGCCGCTGATTTTGCTTTCGCCGATCCGGCAGCGATAGGGAACGGGAATTTCCATGGTGCGAAGCCGATGACGGCGAGCCTTGATCTGCATTTCAACCGTCCAGCCGAAATTTGTGTCGACCATCTCCAGCGCGACCAGTTGCGGATACTTGATCGCTCGAAAAGGCCCCAGATCCGTATGTCTTGCGCCGAAAAACAAGCGCATCAGAAAGCAGGCCAGGCGATTGCCAAACAGACTTTGCCAGGGCATCGCACCCGGCTCGCGCTCGCCCAGCAATCTGGATCCAAGCACGAAATCGAATCGATCCCCAATGATGGGCTCGACCAAATTTGGCAACAAGTCCGGATGGTCGCTGTAGTCGCCATCAACAAACACGACGATATCTGGATGTTCTGAAACATCGAGATCGGCAATGAACTGCAGTCCGCGCAAACAGGCAGCACCGTAGCCACGCTGCGGCTCCGGTACGACCGTCGCACCATTCTGCTCAGCCAAATCGGCCGTTTTGTCAGTCGAGCCGTTGTCCACCACAATGACCTTGCCTACTTTCGGCAGGTCATTCAGCACCAAGGGCAACGATTCTTCTTCATTGAGTACCGGGATGACTACAAATACGCTTTGCAGATCCAATTTGCTCAAATCACCATCGCGTCCTTCGCCATCGCGCACGCCGACCTCAGGCTCCCGAGACTGGTCGCCTTCCACATTAATCGATGGACCACGTGCCGAATTCATAAGACAAATTCTAATACACGATCGGAACAAGAACTACGTAGGGCAGCGCAGAACCATCGTTCAATCTGGTGGAGGGGTTTTCTCGACGAAGCGTTCGCTTCTATCGACCGCCAGAACCGCCGCCGCCAAAGCCACCACCCGAATAATTGGGCTGAACAACGCCTGGCTGGGCGTAACCGCCGGAGCCCTGACCGCTGTCACCGTAGACCGGACCCGGTTGTACCGGACCATACGAAGGCGAGTAAGGAACGCCGCAGTTTCCGTTGGCGCATCCGCCGCCACCCAAACCATTTCGGCAACCTACAAATCCTAAAGCACAAATTGATAGCACCGCCATCAAACTAGCAAACTTCTTCATATCAGATTCCTTTCTGACTGTGTAAAGAGCCCCATCCGTGGGCTCGCGAGTTACTGAGTTGTTTCCTTCGGTCGCATAAGACATCGACGACCTTACATTTTTCTATCCAAATAATCACTACAATAATTCTTTTTCTTTTCGTAGAGGTAAATTGACGCACAAGTCAAAATGCGATTCCTGACCGCAACATGAATGAATCGCTCAAAGG
>CAZOXC010000244.1:0-5614 GCA_964583205.1 uncultured Pirellulaceae bacterium
CGTTAGCTGCCTCACCATACTCCGTGCCGGCAAGCATCTGTTCGGTCTTGCGGACCGAATCAACCATCTTTGCGAACTCGTCGGGCTCGAGTGAAAAGCCGGCGTCCGGCCCGCCTTCTGCGCGCGACAGCGTGATGTGCTTTTCCACAATTGAACCACCCAATGCGACCGCAGCAATCGCCGCTTCGTTTCCAAGTGTATGATCGGAAATACCGCTCAAGCATTCAAAATCATTGATTAACCGTTGGACCAAAGAGAGTTTGAGTGAATTCGGCGGTGCCGGGTAGGCGCTGGTGCATTTCAGCAACGCCAGTTCCTCACAGCCGTTTGTGCGCAGCGTCTCAACTGCCATACGGATCTCGTTTTCACTAGCCATTCCAGTCGAGGCAATCACCGGCTTACCAGTCAACGCGACTTGTTTCAGCAACGCGATATCGACCAGTTCGAACGAGGCAATTTTATAGACCGGGACTTCAAGCGCTTCCAGAAACTCGACCGCTGTTTCATCAAAGGGTGTCGAGAAAAACTCCAGCCCCAAAGAATGGGTCAAGTCTCTCAGTTCCTGATGCCATTCCCAGGGAGTAAACGTGGTTTGATAGAGTTTGTACAACGATTGGCCGTCCCAGGCAGTGCCCTGGATTTTGAAATGCGGGTTGTCACAATCAATCGTGATCGTATCGGGAGTGTAAGTTTGCAGCTTGATCGCATCAGCGCCTGAGGCTGCTGCAGCGCATACCAGTTCACGAGCCCGCTGCAACGACTGCCCGTGATTGGCCGACAACTCGGCAATCATGAACGTTGGGTGTCCAGGACCAACTTGTCTGGCACCGATTTTCACAGAGGGTCGCCGGCCTGCGCCGCTTTGGCTCGAACGGCCCTGGTCTTCGAGTTCTGAATAGGTCGACATTTTTTAAACTCCATTAATTTCTGCACAACCAGATTCGCACCTTGTCCATCGATCAGCTGGCCAGCCAATCTGGACATTCGACAACGCAGAGGATAGTCCTCGAACAAATCCTGCAACTGATTCTGCAACCGCTCCACAAATTCACAATTGTTTTGATTCCGCGAATAACGACAGACCCTGGCAATTCCCAGTTCTGCAAACCCTGCGGCAACCGGTTCCTGATTGTCGGCCACAGGAACTGCAATAAACGGCACCTGACAAGCCGCAAGTTCATGGCAAGTTGAACCGGCGGCCGAGATTGCCAGATCAGCTTGTTTCATCAACCTGGAAACCTCATAGCACTGCTGGTGCAGGGTAACTTGAAAAGGCGAGTTCTCCGCAAGCTGCTGAATCTCCTCCAAGTTTTGATTCAAGGCACCAACGATCACGTCCACAGTCAGATCCTGGTTTACGTGATCTGAAACATTCTGGTTGAGTGCTTCGATTGCTCGAGCAGTCAAGTTTGCCGGATCGCTGCCACCAAACATGATCAACAAGTTCGAAACTTGAGCTCCAGGAATTCGAACTTCCGAACCTTCGCCAAATTCTTTTCGCAGCAAGGCATAGCTGGATCCCAGCAGCAACTCCGTAGCCGCTCCCGAATAGATCGATTGATTGGCGTAGACATTTTGGTCCAGCAAAACATCCACGTCGGCTGACCGGGCAACGGAGTCATTGGTTGGCCAGTCTTCAATCACCATCGTTCGCCAGCTTCCCGCCCTGGCCAACAATTCGATTTCGTCGTATTCGAATTGATAACCATCGAATACCAGCCAGCCTGGCTTATTGCGGAGCAGCCAATCCAGGATGTTGCCGGTGCTGGAATCAGGATCAGTCAGCGAGTAAATTTTGATGTTACTCTTCGACAGCATTTCGCTTAATGCATCCGGCATTTCATGTGACAGGAAGACAGCTTCGCCGCCGCTTGCCTGCCAGGCGTCTGCAAGTGCAAAGCAACGCATGACGTGACCAATTCCTCTTTCGACCGAAGCGTCAGCTCGAATCGCCAATACGCCGACCGCCGGAAAGCCTGTCGCCTGTTTGCCGGACACTATGCCGCCTTCTGTTGCACATGTTGATTGATCAAACTCAACTCTGGCCGGACTTTCATTAACTCTCTAACCTGCCTCCAGTCGAAATCATTTTGGCCAAAGTGCTCGAATACTTGTCGAATCAAATTCAAATCATCCAGCGTATCGACCGTCCAGCGAAACGCGGACAGATCCTCCGAATGATTGACCGAGTGAATTCGGTAATCTTCAGGTTTTTCACGAACCGCCAATGTCACATGTTCTTTCAGGCGGGGCGATTTGCAATTCACCCACAAACGTCGCAATGTCGACATCGTTACGACTTCGACATCCAGGCCTCGAGGAAGAGTACGAGTAGGAAAAACGTTGCTGCAATAGTCAACCAACAAATCCGATGAACGAATCGGATCGATGACTCGAGTGATCCAGTCCGGATCGATCAAAGGACAATCCGAGGTAATTCGGACGATCAATTGTGCGTTGTAAAAGCTGGCCGCCTGGTAATAACGGTCCAGAACATCGTGTTCGCTGCCGCGAAACAGTTTCCAGTCTTGTGAATTGCACAAATCGGCAATCGGCTGATCGGAAGGGTTGATGGTGGTGGCAATCGCGACTTCATCAATCAACCCGCATCGTTTGGTTCGCTCGACCACGTGCTGTAACATGGGCTTGCCGTCTATCAATTCGACGACTTTGCCCGGAAGCCGTTCGCTTCCCATCCGAGCCTGAATGATTGCCAGGATTTTCATACGCTACGCAGCAACTCTCGCGTTTGGAGCTGCAACTCCCAGAGAAGAAATTACATGTTGAATGTCTTCTTCGGACATCGTCGGGTAGATCGGCAGCGATAAAATGCGACTTGCCACTGACTCCGTATTCGGGCACAGACCGTCGGCATAACCCAATTCACGGTACAACGAGTGTTGGTAAATCGGTCGGTAATGAACATTCACGCCCACACCATCTTCACGCAGTTTGTTGAAAGCTCGCTCGCGTTCCTCGGCGGAATCCAGGCAAACTGTAAACAAGTGATAAGCATGACTACAAAGAGGTGACTTGGCCTGGATCTGAATATTGGGACAACGGGCCAACGAATTGCTGTAAATCGCCGCAATCTGATTGCGGCGTTTATGCCATTGGTCCAGTCGATCGAGCTGGGCAATCCCCAGCGCGCACTGCAGATCGGAGATCCGGTAGTTGTAGCCAAGGTCTCGAACATCGTAATGCCAGGTTCCTTTTTCACGGCGTTCGCTGTGATCGACGGTAACACCATGATTTCGAAAACGCTTGATCCTCTGCATCAACAACGGATGGTCGGTCGCCACAGCGCCACCTTCACCCGTCGTGATCGGTTTCACGGGATGGAAACTGAAAATCGTTGCATCACACAATTCGGCAACAGCCTGAGTCTTCCATGTAGCACCCAGTGAATGACTACTGTCCGAGAACAGGTAACAGTCCTTGTTTGAAGCGATTCCTCGCAATTGTTCGTAATCACATGGCTGCCCGCCAAAGTCGACGGCCAAAATCGCTCTGGTTTTTCTGCTGACCAGTGATTTGACAGACTCGGGGCAGATCAAAAACGTTTCTGGATCGATGTCGGCAAACACCGGCTTGGCACCGCAATACAGGATCGCATTGGCGGTCGCCACAAAACTCAATGCCGGCACAATCACTTCATCGCCTTCGCGGATTCCCGAACACTTCAACATCGAGTGCAGTGCTGCAGTTCCGCTGTTCACTGCGATCACATGATCGACTCGAACTTTTTCAGCCAGCTTGGTTTCGAATTGTTCGACTTTGGGTCCGGTCGTCAGCCAATCAGATTTCAACACATCCAACAAGGCTTCTCGGTCGGCTTTCTCAATGGTTTGCTTTGAATAGGGAATCATCTACGCTGCAATCCTTTGCGTGTTGGATGGACAAGTTTCTTTGATCAGGTCGCGGAGTTTCTCGACCGTCAGCCAGTCTTCGTTGTTGTCGCTTGAGTAACTGAAGTCGGGCGCGACACTGCGGCCGTTATCAAGGTGGGTGGGAGAAGAGTTTTCGTCGGTTAAGCGGAGAGTTTGCGAACTGGGAAGGATCACAAAATGATCTTCAAATTCCAGTGTCTGCCTGGCCTCGTCCACCGGGATCATGCATTCGTGTAGTTTTTCACCCGGCCGGATTCCAATCGTCCTGGTGCTACATTCGGGAGCAACCGCTGCTGCAATTTCCAGAATCTTCGTGCTGGGAATTTTCGGAACGAACACCTCACCACCAACCATTCTTACGAATGAGTCCATCACAAATTGAACGCCTTGTTGAAGCGTGATGATGAACCGAGTCATCTGCGGGTCAGTGATCGGCAATTCGCCGGTGGCGGCTTTTGACTGGAAAAACGGGACGACCGAACCATTGGATCCCAATACGTTGCCATACCTGACCACCGAAAATTGGCAACCATCTTCGCCAGACAGCGAGTTAGCCGCAACAAACAGTTTGTCAGAACATAGCTTGGTAGCGCCATACAAGTTGATCGGATTGGCGGCTTTGTCTGTGGAAAGTGCAATGACTTTCTTTACGCCAGATTCCAGGCAAGCATGAATCACATTTTCTGCACCCTGGATATTGGTGCGAATGCATTCCTGTGGATTGTACTCGGCCATATCCACATGTTTCATGGCAGCAGCATGTATCACATAGTCGACTTCGCGAAATGCAGTCTGCAGCCGTTGGCGATCTCGAACGTCACCAACGAAGTAGCGGATATTGGGGAATTCATCTGGTGGGAAACAGTCGCGGCGCATGGAAACATGCTTTTGCTCGTCACGACTAAAGACAATGATTTTCTTTGCCTTGGAATGTCGAGACAGAAACTCGACACATTTCCTGCCAAACGAACCGGTTCCACCAGTGATTAATACGGTTTGACCTTCAAGCCAGAACATCCTTGTTCCTGAGAATCATCAAAAAGTTGAAATGAAGATTGGTCAGCTTAATCAGGCCCAGAAGATTCACCAATAGGAATCATCATTTTTCGAAACAGGAACCTGGAACATTCACTGTTGCAATGCTATCACCAAAACTGCTCAAGCTTTGGCTTGCCTGGCCTTCTTGAACAGGCGTTCGCCACTTCGCACAACCTTCCGCAACATCGACGGTTCTCGAACCGCCAGAATCTCATGGTCCTTGAATTTGCCGGAATAGAAATCACTGGCCTTGTAGAATTCGAATGGTATGCCATGAGTCTGGTACCAGAATCCGTAGGGCAGGGCAGTCTCTGGCGGAAGTGATGGCAAATCCTGCCTGATCAATTCAAGCACATGTTCGTGCGATTCAGCTTGGTAAACCCCGGAATTGCCTCGGTAGAAACTTGCTCCAACCAGAATTGATGGCACTCCCCAGTAGACGGCTTCGATTCCCACCGAAGAACCAAAGGTGATCACTTTTTCCGAATTTCGCATCAGCGCATATGTATCGATGTCTGCATCAGCCGGAATCACCGACAAGTTCGCCGAGTGCAATCGGTTGAGAAATCGCATACTGGGATTATCGACCTTGGCCAGGCTGGGATGGATTCTCAAGTAAAAATGAAACTCGATGGAATCACTAAACGAGTTCACGATCTGTTCAAATCCCTGATTTTGGTCAGGAT
>CAZOXC010000245.1:0-5604 GCA_964583205.1 uncultured Pirellulaceae bacterium
CAAAAATCGTCCAGATAAATGACCAATACGGTCGGCTGTTCGGCCCGCAAGTCCCCGCAGACAACCAACGCCGCAATACAAATCAACAATAAACGATTCGCCATGGATTACCTTAATGAGCTTCCAACCAGTCTTTACCAATTCCATATTCTACTTCGATTGGCACCTTCATTGGCAAAGCGGTCTTCATACACTCGACAATTACAGGCGGCACAGCTTCCTGCTCATCTTTGTGCAAGTCAAAAACGATTTCGTCATGCACCGTGAGTAACATTTTTGTCTTGAATTGGCCTTCTTCCAGCGCTCGATAAACCTTGATCATCGCCAGCTTCAGCATATCGGCCGCCGTACCCTGAATCGGGCTGTTCATCGCCAACCGCTCGGCCGCTTTTCGCAATGTTTGATTTCGCGAGTTGATGTCGCGAAGATATCGACGACGACCAGATTGAGTCGCCACATAGCCATGTTCCTTGCCAAACTCGATCGTGCGATCAATGTACTCCTGCACGGCCGGATACTTTTCAAAATAGTTGTCGATCAAGTCGTTAGCTTCTTTGCGAGGAATATTGAGTCGCTGCTGCAACCCGAAAGCCGAAATTCCATAGATGATTCCAAAGTTGACCGTCTTGGCCTTGTCTCGCATCTCTCGAGTCACGTCAGCAAAGTCGACCTTGTAAACTTTCGATGCCGTGGTCGCATGAATATCCGTGCCGGTCGAAAACGCTTCCAGCATGCCCTGATCCTGACTCAACTCCGCCATGATCCGCAGCTCGATCTGCGAATAGTCCGCCGACATGATCAAAAACTCGTCACTCCGAGGCACAAAAGCGGCTCGAATTTCACGGCCTCGTTCTTTGCGAATCGGAATGGTTTGCAAGTTCGGATTGTTGGATTGCATCCGGCCGGTGGCGGTCCAGGTTTGCGAATAATGAGTATGCAGTCGACCGGTTTCACCGTTGATGCTGTCCGGAAGTTGATCCACATAAACCGATTTCAATTTCACCGCACTTCGATAGTCCAGAACATCACGGATAATATCGTGCTTGTGAGCTAACCGCAGCAACTCGGACTCCCTGGTCGAGTACTGGCCGGTCGCTGTCTTTTTCGGATTGGCTTCCAGCTTCAGCTCTTCGAACAGAATCACCCCAAGCTGCTTGGGCGAATCAATATTGAATTCGCGACCCGCGGCCGTAAAAATTCCATCCCGCAAATCGGCAATGATTTTCTCCAACTGCCTGGAGAATCGCACCAACGCATCGCCATCCAATCGGATGCCTTCGTATTCCATATCCACCAGCACCGGAACCAACGGACATTCGATGTCATAACAAACCTGAGCAACTCCCCGCTCTTCAATGTCGGTTCGAATCGCATTGGCAACCTGCAGAGTGATATCGGCATCTTCACAAGCATACTCGGCGACGTCGGCGACCGGCACATCGGCCATACTCTTTTGTTCGGACCCTCGTTCACCGATCAAGGCGCTGGTGGGAATCGGATTGTATCCCAGATAAAGCTTTGCCAGATAATCCAGACCATGATTCATCTCAGGCTCTTTCATCGAGTGAGCCAACATCGTGTCAAAAATGGCACCCTTGATCTCAATCCCCTGCCATTTGAGCAAGGTCACATCGTATTTGAGATTGTGACCGACCTTTTCGATCGATTCGTTTTCAAAAAACGGACGGAATTCATCAAGCGTCTCGCGAGCTTTCCCTTCCGCGCAAACGACGTAGTAGCCCTGCCCTTTCTCAAACGAAAACGCGATCCCCAGCGGCGTGGCCTGGCGAGCGTCCAGCCCGGTTGTCTCCGTGTCAAAGCAAACAGAATTCTGCTTCAGCAGACTCTTCAGCAGCTTGCCGCGATCCGCTTTGGTTGTCACAAGTTGATAATCGTGTGGGACATCGGCGATCGTTTTTTCCTGCACCGGTTCGTCGAACAGGGACCGCTGAATTTCCTTTTCACGCTTCTCGCGAACCACCGCAGCCTTGCTTTGCGCCGAAGAGAAAGAATTCCCAAACATGCGTTTGCCGATGGTATCGAATTCCATTTCTTCCAGCAGTTGTCTCATGGCCGGTTGGTCGGGTTCCTGAATTCGCAAATCATCCAGCTGGGTCCCATGAGGAGTGTCGAGAATAATGGTCACCAGGTCTTTTGACAAACGAGCCATCTCGGCGTTTTGTTCGACTTTTTCTTTTTGCTTGCCCTTGAGCTGATCCGTGTTTTCCAGCAAGCTCTCAATCGAACCAAATTTGGCGATTAACTTCTGCGCCGTCTTTTCGCCGACACCCGGAACACCCGGAATGTTGTCACTGGCATCTCCCATCAAGCCCAGGATATCGATGACTTGATCGACTCGTTCAATCTGCCATTTATCAAGCACCTCCGGGACGCCAAAAATCTCCACCGCCCCGCCCTGCCGGCCCGGTTTGAGAACCTTGGAACGCTCGGTCACCAACTGTTGAAAATCCTTGTCAGGCGTCACCATCCAGACCAGAAAATTTTCCTGCTCGGCCTCCCGCGCGATCGTGCCAATGATATCGTCGGCTTCCCAACCCGGACATCGAATTACCGGAATGTTCATCGATTCCATCAGTCGAACCACCAACGGAATCTGATCGGCGATATCTTCCGGAATGGCATCCCGCTGGGCTTTGTACTGGGGAAACTTCTTGTGCCGCTCAGTGGGTTCCGGCGTATCGATGGCCATCGCCAGATGCGTTGGTTCATACTTCTTGAGAAGATCCAGCACCGTGTTGAGCACGCCGAACACAGCCGAAGTGCATTTTCCGCCACTGGTAAATCGCGGGCTGCGAATTAATGCAAAATGAGCTCGATAAATCAGGGCCATGCCGTCCAGCAACATCAAAACCGGTTCGGCATCCTGAAGTTTGATTTTCGTTTGTTTAGCGGCCAATGAATTTTTACCGGTTAGAACGTAACTTGCTGTCTTGAATTTGTGTATTTTTAGTGAATTTACCCTGGCTCCGACAGCCTTCAGAAAAATCAACCTGATTTTTTCGCGAGCCAATTGAAATTTTGATAGGCTTAGCCTCGACAGTCGTACTAACTTGCGATTTTTCATTGCCGCAGGCGAAAATTCCGGCAATAAGGGTACAAACGCCCGAACTACTGACTGTCTATTTCACAATCACTATCTGGAAAAGATCCGATCATGAAAAAACTATTGATGAATTGTACGCTGATGGCGTCAATCGCGTTTGCTCAAGTCGCACTTGTTCAAATCGTAAACGCTCAGGAAACCAAGCAGGAAGATGAAAAGAAGTTTGATGCCAGTACATTGATTGGCAGCTGGAAAATCACCAAAGGGATGAAAGGCGGCGAAGAATCGGCAGCCGATGCACTGCCCGAAAGTATCATTGTCTCCGAAGACGATTTCACCATGCCCGTCGGTGACGATCAAAGTTTCGTGATGGGCTATGAACTTGATACGTCCAAGTCCCCTATGGAAATTGATTTTGAAATTAAAGAAGGTCCCGTACCTGAAGGAAAAGCTGTCGGGATCCTCAAAGTTGAAGATGGCAAAGTGTATCTGTGCTACAACGCTATGGGTGCTGAGCGACCTGAAGATTTCGAGTCCACCAGTGACAACGGCTTCTTTATGTTCGTAATGGAGAAAGCTGGCTGGGAAGCTGCCGATCTGATCGGCGAATGGACTTACGAATCCGGCGTGCGAGGCGGTGTGGAGTCGCCCGATGAACGCCTGGCTGGTGTCGTCACAATTACTGAAGACACATTCACGCTTCCTGCCGGAGGCACAGATTTCGTTATGTCCTACCAGTTGGCCAAAGATGAATCGCCTTGTCACATTGACCTGGAAATCGAAGAGGGTCCGGTTCCAGAAGGAAGCGCCAAAGGAATCATCGCAATGAAGGACGGCAAGATCATGCTTTGTTACGACGCGATGGGCGGCGATCGACCTGAAGACTTCGAGTCCACAGAAGAAAATGGCTACTTCTATTTTGTCTTGAGCAAGGGCGAAGATTTTAAATAGAACCAGACAGACAAATTTGAAACCTCAACCGCTGGCCAATCGTCAGCGGTTTTTTTTGTGCCGCTCTTCAGGGTCTTCAGAATTCTCGGGCCGAGGCAAAGCTCGATGCGAAGCACCGAATTCCATCGCGGCTGCTCGCTTGACAGCGCTGGAACCAAATTTGTCGCGGATTTCGTCCGCCGCCGAATCCAGCCGCCCCAGCTTTTCATTCTCGCCTTCTTCGAACAGCGTCATCTGCCGAGCCTCGCGGGTGCTCAAGTTGGAAACTCCCGCCCCCAGTAAACGGACCGGACGATGCTGCGGTTCCAGAGCCTTGACCAGAATGTGTTTCGCCGTCTCCCAGAGTTCGCGAGTTTGCCAGGTAGGCTCGGCCAGCGTTTGAGCTCGAGTAATCGTGTGGAAATCTGAAAAACGAATCTTCAACTGAATGGTGCGACCTCGAATCTGATAGCGCCGCATCCGCCGAGCCACTTGATCCACCAGTTCCAACAACCAGGCTTCCAGAATCTCCCGTTGATTGATGTCAGAATGAAATGTCGTCTCGTGTGACACCGATTTGGACTCGCGATCAGGAACCACGGACCGCCCATCAATGCCTCGAGCCAATTGCCAAAAGTGCTCCGCATTCACACCGAACGATCGTTGCAGCGTTTCCAACGGAAGTGCTCGCAACTGCCCAATCGTTCGGACTCCCATCCCTGCGAACTTGCGCTCGCAAGCCCGACCGACACCCCAGATTCGAGTAATCTCCAGGGGATCCAAAAACTGATTGATGGTTTCCGGATCAACGATCACCAGCCCATCTGGCTTGTCCAAATCGCTGGCGACTTTAGCCAGATACTTGTTAGGCGCGACGCCGGCCGAAGCGATCAAGCCAGTTTGTTGCTTGATCGATTGTTTAATCTGCCGAGCGATCGAGTCCGCGGGACCGAACAAGCGGACACTTCCGCTCACATCGATGAACGCTTCATCCAGCGCGATTGGTTCAACCAGCGAGCTGAAACCGAACATGATTTCGCGGATCTGCTTGGAAATCGCGGCATAGTGTTGCATCCTGGGCTTCACAAAAATACCCTGTGGACACAACCGAACTGCTTGCGAGGCCGGCATCGCGCTGTGAACTCCGAACTGTCGAGCTTCGTAACTGGCAGCAGAAACCACACCCCGACCTTGCGCCGAACCGCCCACGATCACGGGCTTTCCCCGCAAAGCAGGATTGTCTCGTTGTTCAACGGACGCGTAAAACGCATCCATATCCACATGCAAAATCATCTCGAAGTTCTTACCCGGTAGGAAGAATGTTTATAAAAACAATGTTGTGACAGGACCGATTTTGAGTGCCAGGTTAATCCTGGCCAATCGGGCTACTCGGAATTGCTCGAACATGATTTTACAATAAGTGCTGCAAAAATACTGGAAGCAATTTATGGCCAAAGAGCAAGTCAAATACCTCGTTTTTGACATCGAGACTATCGCGGATGGCGACCTGGTGTCGCGGATCAAGTATCCCGGAGACAACCTGAGCCCGGTTGAAGCCGTCGAACGCTACTCGCAAGAGCGGCTCGAGCAATATGGGACCGAGTTCATAC
>CAZOXC010000246.1:0-5570 GCA_964583205.1 uncultured Pirellulaceae bacterium
GGTTTGATTTATACCAAAAATCGACGTGAGACTCGGATTGAACACGTCATGCGACACGCCAAAGATAATCAATCGCGTCCGGTTCATGGTGTGTTTGATGCCAATTCTGAAACGGATGTCCTGGCGTTGATCGATGAAGCGTACGAGTTGGTCAAGCAGAATTCAAACCTGGTCAAAGGTCAAAAAAGCCAACAGGATTCATCACGCATGGAGTATTGGGTCAACATGCAAAGACGGATTGGCATGGTTGGTGGCCAAAAAGGAAAGCGGGACAATTTTCCAGCCGCCAATTATGTAAAGTTGGTACTGGCCGACAACCGAGTAATTACGGCCTATCCCGACGACAAGCCTTAGGAGCCGAACGGGCGCGCTTGTTTCTGGCAACACGCGAACTACTGGCCACTAGCTGGCAACGGAAGCCTTGCAGACAGTCGCAATGGACTCGCACAACCGATCTACATTTCCGGCTTTGATTCCGGCAACGTTAATTCGCCCGCTGTCCAGCAAGTAAACCGCGAATTCGCTTCTCAGACGACGGGCTTGTTCGGCATTTAAGCCCGAATAGCTGAACATGCCGGATTGTTGACTGATGTGACTCCAGTCGCGATCCGGCACCACCGATTGAAGCTTCTCCACAAACATCTGGCGAGCGTTATCCAGAGAGTTGCGCATCGAGTCGACTTCGGCAACCCAATCCTGTCGCAGTTTTTCGTCACTGAGGATCAAGGCCGCCAAATAAGCTCCGTGTTTCGGCGGATTCGAATAGATGGTTCTGGCGTGCAGTTTGAATTGGCTGATCAAGGCCTGGCACACAGCTTCACTTTCGGCGACCAACGTTAAACCGCCCACTCGTTCTGAATACAGACCCATGTTTTTGGAAAACGAGTTGCATACCAACACCGTCATGCCCAATTCGACAGCTTGTAAAATCGGCCAACGGTCTTCCTCGATAGAACGGAAGAATCCTTGATAGGCGAAATCGAAAATAGGGGTCAGGTTTTTTTCGGCGATCAAGGACAGCAATTCTTTCCACTGCTGCCGGTCGGGATCAAAGCCGGTTGGATTGTGGCAACAAGTATGCAACAGAATCGCGTCCCCGTCGGAGATGTTGCGGACATTCTCCAACATCGTGGCAAAGTCAAATTCGATTCCGTTTTCTTTCAAGAAAGAATACTGACCGATTTCAACTCCGGCAGCTTCAAAAATTGAGATGTGATTGGACCAGGTTGGTTTACTGCACCAGACTTTCGCGCCGGGCATACTGTGAGCAACGAAATCACCGGAAATTCTCAGCGCCCCGGTCGCTCCTGGTGACTGGATGGTCAGCGCACGCTGGGACGAAATCGCCGGGTGATCGTTTCCCAGAACGAGCTTGCAAACCCACTCGTTGAACAGATCGAGGCCGCCGATTCCCAGATAGCTCTTGGTGGTTTCACATTCGAGCATTTGGCGTTCAGCGTTTTTGACACTTTTTAGAATCGGAGTGTTTCCGGATTCGTCCTTATACACCCCGACCGTCAAATCAATTTTGCCTTCTCGCTGGTCCGACTTGAATTCGTGCATTAAAGCAAAAATGGGATCTGGCGGAGCCAGTTTTATATTTTCAAACATGACGTTTTCAATTAATCAAGGAGCCGCAGTCTGGATGCCAGTCGGCTTGTCGAAGAGCATGCCGACTGCAAAAATCAATCTAACTTTGAAACGGGTTTCGATACAGGCCCCGTCAATTTTGATCGATGTATCCGCCACTGGATTTGCCAGAGCGGAAGAAACTGAACGAATCCAGAGTATGCAGAAAAAAACAGGCCTCTGGCTGCTGGGAGCAAGAGGCTCGGTAGCGTCCACCGTATGCATTGGTTTGGCGGCTCTTCAAAAAGCCGACAACGCCGAAAATCCTGCGTTGTCAGCGGGTTTGGTTAGCCAGTTACCAGAATTTCAGAGCCTGAACCTTCTGGATTGGGTGGATGTGGTTGTCGGCGGGTACGAAATTCGGGATGTCAGCCTGGCCGATGAAGCCAGACAATTCGCCAGCTCTTCCCGTTCGATCGACATGGTCCTGCTGGATCAAGTTTCTGATTCACTGAAACAGATGGACCAGAATATCCTCCCCGGCGTACTTGCAAATTCTGGCGAGAGAATCGATTCGCTGGCAAGTAAAAATTATGCGTCGACCGGAAATCCAATCGAGCAAATTGAGCGGGTACGCAATGACCTGACAGCGTTTCGCGAGCAGCATGATCTGGAACGAGTGATCGTGGTGAATGTGGCATCGACCGAACCGTCAGTGGACATGAACGGATGGCCGGATAGCTGGTCCGAATTCGAAACGCGGTTGAAAGCAGACGAGATCAAGTTGCCATCCAGTTCCATTTACGCCGTCGCAGCGTTTCAGGCAGGTTGCTCTTTTGCCAACTTCACGCCATCACTGGGAAGTAATTTCCCGGCCGCACAAGATCTTGCGATCCAAAACAATGTTTGTCACGCCGGCCAGGATGGCAAGACGGGTGAGACACTTTGCAAGGCCGCGATTGCGCCGATGTTCGCCCATCGAAATTTGCAGGTCATGAGTTGGGTCGGCCACAACATCTTTGGCAACATGGACGCCAGAGTGCTCGATGATCCTGCCAACAAGCAATCCAAAGTTGAGAGCAAAGACAATTTGCTGGGACAAATTCTGGGCTACAACCCGCAAACGCTGGTCAGCATCGAGAATATCGAAAGTATGGGTGATTGGAAAACCGCCTGGGACCACATCCACTTTCGGGGCTTCCTGGGCGCTCCGATGGTGATGCAGTTTACCTGGCAAGGATGCGATTCGATCCTTGCCGCGCCACTGGTGCTGGATTTGTTCCGCTTTGTTGAGCGAGCTCACAGGGCAGGGCAGAGCGGGATTCTGGAATCGCTGGCCTGCTTTTTTAAATCACCGATGCAGTCCACCGACTCGAATATTTCCGAGGTGTTCAGTCTGCAGTTTCAAGACTTGCAAAACTGGGCGAAATCACTGGCGACTTAGAAATTCAACTACTTCGTCATGCTTCTGGCTGCGTGCTTTGGAAATTGCATCGTAACCGAACTCGTCTTTGATACTGATGTCCGCTCCCTTGTTGACCAGTAGCTTAACCATCTGAATTCGACCCTGATGAGCGGCTTTGTGCAGCGGAACCTGCCCATCAGAGTCTTTGGCGTTAACGTCGGCGCCGTTTTCCAACAGGCACTGAAACACTTGCATGTTGTCATGCCAAACGGCCGCATGAAGTGGTGAACTGCCTGTGTTGCTGGCTTGATTGACCTGGCAACCTGACCGCAACAGCAGTTTGCAAATTTCACGGTTGCCGCTCCAAGCCGTTTCGTGCAGCAACGTATGCCCACCTTCATCCACTTGTTTGGTATCGGCTCCATGATCAACAAAGAATTTGACCAACTCAGGCTTGCCGGACGCAATCGAAACAGCGATTGGCGTTTGTAGATCTCGGTTGAGTATGTCGACGTCAAACTTGTGATTGGCTTTTTCTGCATAGAGATTCAAAAGGTTGACAAGACCATTGCCGGCTGCCCAGTGCAGTAAATCATCTCTCTCAAACAGACCGTTCTCGAAATTTTCAACCTTACTCAGCATGATGTCCAGCGCCCCGAAAAACTCTTGTTCGGCTGCTGATTCGATCGGAGTCGTTCCTGCGGAATCCTTGCGGTTAACATCGGCACCCTTTTCGACCAGGGCAGATACAATCTGCTCGATTTGTTTCTTGGGAATCTGACCGTAGGCCAGCATTTCGCAATTTACCGCGCCATGCAAGGGAGTGAATTTGCTGTCGGGGCAAGCGATATTTGGATCAGCGCCATTTTCCAACAGTAATTCGCAAACCTCTTTTTGTCCGGATTGGGCTGCGCGGTAGAGTGGCGGAAACTTACAACCTTCCAGGTTCGGGTCCGCCCCAAGTTCCAGCAGCGTCTTGCAGAACACTACTCCATAAGTGGTTGCCAGGCTGAGTGCCGATTCACCATTGTTGGTAATTGCATTGATATCTTTGACTCGTGTAGCCGCCTGTTTGATATTTTCAATATTGTTCGACTGGCTGGCGACGTGAAGAATGTTGCGTCCGTTATTGGTCAACAATTCACGATCGACCTCGTCAATAGACTCGATTATCTTGATTGTTTCGAGGTCACCGCGTAGATAAGCCCAGTGAATCGGAGCATAGCCAGTTTTATCGAATTCATTGAGTTTGCTCTTGTCATCGAAAACGTCCAGAAACTTTTTCAAGAGTTTCGAGTATCCGTATTGGCAAGCCTGACTGAAGGGTGTGACATTGCCGCCTTTAGAAGGATCAGCACCATTTTCCAATAACAGATCAATGATCTCGGAATCCTGCCCGCTATAACTGATTGCGTAGTTGAGAGGCGTGTACCGCATGTATTTAGTGTCGATCGCGTTCACATCGACACCTTTCTCGATGAGTATTTTGGTGATCGGGTCCATTCGATACATCATTGACGCATGAAGTGGGCGCAAATCACTTTTGTTGCCCTCGTCCAGTTCGGCCCCTTGCTCGATCAGATACTTGGCAATTTCCTGCTTTTGATTCATCAAAGCGATCATCAAGGGCGAGTTGCCAGCCTGATCTTTCTCGTTCAGTTGATCCGGGTTGGCTTCCAAGTGTTCCTTGAGCTTGGCCAGCTTTCCAGTGTGAATCAATTGGCCGGTCTGCTGCGCATCCGACACAGCAGGTACCAGGCTGGCTAATGAATAGGCGAACACCAGGGCACCGATCGGAAAAAGACGGCTAAAATTCATCAGGGATCTCTCAAGATTGACTAAGGAACGCTTGGTTGACCGGCAGTTTTTCGAATCGAAATCTTGAACTGCAACTTAAATGGCCGTTTTGTTAAAATTCAGACTCGGAAAAACATTCTGGCCGCGACTAGCTTGGGATACTTGGGTATTCACCAAGTTGGATTTTCACCAAGCCAGATGTTTCATTTGATTTGACTGGAATCTACCACGACTGTTACACAAATTCCAAACGCCTGGAGTCAAAATGATCACTTTATTCAGATTTTCAAAAGTTGCTTGTGCCGTTGTTTTGGTCACCGGATTGCTTGGCACTGCTCAGTTAGATGCACAGGAACAAGAAGCTGAAATTCCTTCCGGTCCTGCAGGGGTTGGCGTGATTCAAATGAGAACCTCGGATGGATCCGGCGAGGTTCAGAATTTTTCGATCATGACCGCCGACATGCCAAGTAGCGGAATGCTGGCCTCCGATGTGATGGCTTTTTCACCGGCGATGGATGAAATGGGAATGTTGACCAATTCCTATTATCAACAAGAACTGGGATTGGCTGATGAGCAGATCCAGGAAATCAAGGATCTGAATAATAGTTTTAGCGAACGAATGAAGAAAATGTTGCAGAGTGAAGATGGGCATATTCGAATCAACGACGCCACCAATCTCAAAAAGATGATCGATGATTTCAATCAGGAAAAAAAAGAAAAGATCAAGAGTGTTCTGCTTCCGGCACAACTGGAGCGTCTGGCCGAGGTCAAACTGCAGAACAAAATGGCGCACCAAGGC
>CAZOXC010000247.1:0-5565 GCA_964583205.1 uncultured Pirellulaceae bacterium
CATCAAGTCCGCGACGGTGGCGATGACGGCCAGCACGATAAATACGAATCCAACCTTCTCCCATTTTCTGGGCAAGTCGCCTTTGGGCCCTCGGTGACGAAAACTGTTGCCAACGGTCTCTGCCAGAGCGCCACAGGAACAGATATATGAGCAATAAATTTTGCCGAATTTGATTGTGAAAAGTGGTATGAATACGAAGGTCAAAAACACAGCCCACACCACACCGATCACCGCCACGGTGTGCCACCAACCGGGATCACCCGGCCGGACGACCGACTGATCAACCGAAAATGCCGCCATGTTCAGAGGCCAGGCATTGATCGAGCGTTGAATCAACGGAGTCCAGGGATTGGTTCCCATGAACACCACCAGGAATGTCGGGATGCCCCACCACAAAGTCCATTGAGTGGCAATGATCGTGAGATTTCGGCGCCAGAGTATCTTGTTGTTAATCCGCACAGCCCAGTAAATGCCGAACACGGCAATCAGCGAGAAGTACAGCAGGTAATAGAAGCCGTAGGCGTTGGTAAAGTACTCCGGTACGAAATTGTACATCCATGAAAACCCTGGAAAATAATAGGGTCCCTTGCCAGCCTCGGCAGGACTCAAAGTCATGAATGAAGGGAATGTCTGGCAAGCAATGAAGACGCACAGGGAAATTCCCAGCATCCAACTCAGGCCGGGAATTCGCAGGAAGGGTATTTTTCCTCGCGCCTTCAAGTTGTAGTTAGCGATGTTCAATCCCAACAGCAGCAGCCAGGGGATCGGCAGGATGTAGGTGATCAGCATATGCAGCCAGTCGAGCCAGCCAGTTGCGGCCACCGATTCCAATCCCGGGATAAAGATTTTGTGACCGCTGGCGGCTTCCGCTCGCAGGACAAAGTTCTTTGCGAAAAAGTAGATGAAGATTCCGACTGCCAATCCGATAAAGGACCAGGCAAAACGTTTTGTGGTCCAGACTCCATCAAGTTCCAAACCCATGTCGTGCAGAAAATCGATGGGTGGCAGAGTTCCAATCTGCACAATCACGTTGTCGTTCGGGATGGTTTGCATGTCGTCGCCGACTTTCAAGTCAACTTCGCCTTCGCGAACCTCGGTGACATTACTGTTGTAGATTGCATCAAGTCGTCCTTGCTTGATTGCGGCTTCGATCAGTGCGCGATTTTCCTCTTTTGCTCGATAGAATTCTCCGCCGCGGTAGGAAATCGTGACTCTGTTGTGATCACAAAGCATCAACGCAGCCTCGATGGCCGAGTTTCCACCACCCACAACCAACACGTTTTTGTCTTTGTAGTCTTCCGCTGTGTGGAACCGGTGAGTGACTTTGTGCGCCATGTCGGCGCCCGGTGCCTGCAGCAGACGAGGTTGGCCTTGCCGGCCGACAGCGATTAGAACCAGCCGAGTCGGGAAGGAGGTGCCTTCCTTGGTGTCGACCATGAAGTTTTCTTCGCCGACTTTGCGAACTTTGGTGACTTCGACTTCTTCCTTGAGCTTGATCTTGTTGTCATTGATCGCTTTGCTCACCATCGACAAGAACTCATCCTTGTCAAAATCTTCACTGACATCCAGTTCGCTATCGCTGGGCATCGATTTTGGCTCGGCATAGACCTTTTTGCCGGGCGGGAAGCTCCGCACGGTACTGGCAGCTTTGGAACGCTCCAGTAGCACGTATTTTATGCCCAGTTTTTCCGCTTCGATGGCGGCCGAGATCCCAGCAGGCCCGCCGCCCACGATCACCAGGTCCAAACCATCTTCAGTCGCCGAACGACGAAAATAGCCATCTTCTTTCAGGCGATCCATGACCTGCCGGCCCTGATTGGCGGCAATTTTGACCAGCGGCAGTCCAGTAACATCACCAACCACGAAGATTCCACGAACGCTGGATTCGAACCGGCTGTTGATTAATGGGAGGATTTCTTGCGCAGGAACGGTCGCTAGATAACTACGGTTTTGTTTGCTCACGTTTGTTTGCTCTCTGCTTACAGGATGTCATCAATTGACTTGCTCGACAATTCGTCGGAGAGATAGGCGGTCTGATTACATATTTTCCTGAATTGCAGATGCAATTCAATCCCGATCCGAATCAATGCGCACTCAATAAGAATTTGTATACATGAATGTGGTGTGAATATCGCGTCCAAAAGCTGACTGTTAGTCGCGACAACACGAAATAACTTGAGAATTGTCAACATTTCTTCAATAAACGGCAACCCGAGTATCTGCTGGCGGTTATTCAAGTTTCCAGATGCAACTTGAGTTCACCTGGAAGCGGCTTATCAACTTGAGCGAAAAAAAAACTTGACATGACTAATTAAATAGTCACAATCGAACCAGTAAGACTAAAACTTTAGTCATTCAAAAACCTGATGGTGCTGGGAGTAAAACGATGGCTCGAAAAGCCGGTAGTCAGCCGACCGAATTTGAAATGGAAGTCCTGCAGGTTCTCTGGGAGCTGGGCCCCTGTAGTCTGGGCGATATTCATGAGGCGATTGCCAAGCGAAAAGATGTCGCCTATTCGACGACTCGCAAGATGACTCAAGTGATGCGTGAAAAGGGCTTGATCAAGTGTCGTGAAGACGAACGACCCATGCAGTACTCGGCGGCCAAGTCGCAGGCTTTGACGCAAAAGGCACTGGTGCGTGATTTGGCCAAGCGAGCGTTTGGAGGCGATCCAGCGCAAATGATGATGAGTTTGTTGTCTGCCAAATCGATTAGCGATGATGAATTGTCCGAGATGAAGGAAATAATCGAATCTGAACGGAAGCGGCGAAAATAGACGGTGTGCAGGTTGGCAAAAAATCTGGTAATCAAAACGGAGAAAAGTGATGACATTCGAATTTGTGATTGAACGGCTTGGGTTTGCGATTCTTCATTCGTTGTGGTTGTTTTCATTGGTGGCAATTTGCCTGGCTGTCCTTCTGCGGCTGCTTCCCCTCACGGATTCGCGGTGGCGACACAATTCATGCGGAGCCGGATTGTTGTTGATGGCTGTCCTCTGGAGCGGATTGTTTGTCGCGACTCCTGTGGGGCCGGCGGATTCTCTCGAAAATGAAGCAACGCCAATGGCGGCCCGGGCAAATAATAATGATCGCCAGGCAGACACTTCGATCGATCAGTCCGTCGCCAGTCACCAGTCAGAGTTGGCTTCGTTAGGGGGAAGTTTTGAAAATGCGCCACACGACTCTGGTGCGCCCGCGATCAGTTTGATGTCAACCGACGGTTCGATGAGCGTGGAACCGAGTTGGCAGATTCCGACCTGGTGTTATCAGTTAATGGCGGGCGGTTGGTTGGTCGGTTTTGTTTTAGTTGGCAGTCGGCGAGTATTGAGTCTGGCGGGACTTTATCAATTCAAAAAGGAATGCCGTCCACTGAAAGATGCTCGATTGATTTCGTTTGTGGAAAAAGTAAAACGCCGAATCCGCCTGAAGGTTTCGTTTGGTTTGGTTGAAAGCGCCCAGGTTTACTCGCCAGTCGTGATTGGTTTTTTCAAGCCAGTGCTGGTGTTTCCAGTAGGTTTTCTAAGCGGTTTGTCCTACGCCCAGGCTGAAGCCGTCGTGGCACATGAGCTGGCTCACATCAAACGCCGCGACTATCTGGTGCAAACGTTACAAATCATGGTCGAGTTGCTGTTGTTCTATCACCCGGCAGTTTGGTGGATGTCTCGAAAGATCAGAATCGAGCGCGAACATTGTTGTGATGAAATGGCTGTGGATTCGGGATGCGAAGCGATTGAACTTGCCGACGCCATCGCGACACTCGAACAGCGAAGAAGCCAACCACAAATTGCTCTGGCTTTCAGCGAAGGAAACAATTCGCTGGGGCGGGTCAGGCGTTTGTTCGGTCGAGAAACTCGTCGCAGCTTTCGCGGTATTTCTATTCCATTGATCATCGGCTGCAGCGTCGTCGGCTGTGCTTTGGTTTCAGCATTGTTGTGGGAGTCGGGTCAGGTTCAATCCAGACAGGATCGAGAATCATCGGAACAAGCTCCCGCTTGGGCAATCAAAGTGTTGAATCGACCTGTTGAAGCGGATGTTCGGCCCAATCGCCGTGTGGTGTGTTTTGGTCAGCCCCAATGGATGACTCGATTTCTTTCCAGTCATGTTGGCCGTAGTGGTGGCGAGTTCACACTGGTGCAATTGCAGGAAAGTATGCTGGAGCAGGAGTATCGAGCGATTTGTGAGGCGGCAGAAAAAAACCTGAAACAGGCCTCGACGATTATTCTGAGTGATTTTGATTTCCGTGAAGATTTGACAAGAGATCTTCAAGCACTGGTTGTCGATCGAGTGATCAGTGGACAGGCAAACCTGATTTTTATACCAACCAGCATCAATAACGATTATCAGTTTGAAGGACGTATGATCGAGGAGCTGCAGGCTTTGTTGCCCGTCAACCATGCGGAGCACGAAGTGAGTGAGCAAGCACAACCGGTCGCCAGTTCAGTCAGTTTCAACGGCGAGAAAGTGGCGGCAAGATTTCATAGTATTCTGGTTGATCTGGAATTTAAATCCGGTGCCAAAATTGAAGCGACCAGCTTCCAGGGTGATACCGAGATCCCTTTGATCGTCTCGCGCGATGTCGAGCAAGCTCGGGTCACGCTGTTGGGAACTCCCAACCTGTGGCAGGTCCGAGCTGCTTCGCACGAGTTGTTCGCCGAGTTGTGTGATCTGTTAGTGGCTGATGCCTTGATTCCCCAAGCGAGTGCGCCGACACGTAGGAACGCTGCCGCGGAATTGCAGGAAATCGATTTGGAAAATCCCTCGTTCCAGGATTGGGAAGCCGGACAGCCGGTGGGCTGGGAAGTCACGATCGGTGCGACCAATGGGGCTAGAACTCCCCAGTCGACGGTTACGGAAACAGACGCCGGACTGCAATTGGAAGGAAACGCGCGAACTCGTGGCTGGAATATTGTGCAACAGGATGTCGAATTGGAACCGGGTGAATCGTATCATTTGAATTTTCGAGCTGAGGCGGTAGGGATTGCCAGAGAAGGAAACCAATTCAACAACTGCTATGTCGGGCTGTTTACGAAGGACCGCGCAGGGAACGTGAACTCGGTTCAAGTCAAACACTTAACTGACAGTGATTGGGCAGACTACCAGCATCTTGTCAGTGTGCCTGACGACGCAGTTGCCGGAACGGTTTCGATTTTTCTTTCCAAGACTGGCAAACTGACCGTTAGTGATCTTGAACTCAAGAAGTTGGACAAGACCGATAGTTTCAAAATCCTGGTGGACGAGATGGGAGCCAGATACAGTTTTTTCGATCACAAGGGAATCAACTGGGAGCGACTGTCGGGTAAGTACCGTGACAGAGCCGATCGAGCCGAGAGTCCGGAAGCGTTTGCAGAAGTTGTCGCAAACATGTTGGCTGAACTGGAAGATGTTCATACCTGGGCGCAATTGCAAAATGGTGAGCGGGTCACCAAGTTCTCTTCAGGCCATACACCGAATTATGATTTTGAATTCGTAACCGACAATCTGACTCGGTATCGCGAGATCGATAACGCAGGTGGCGTAGGCGTGACCGAGGACGGATACGGGTACATCAATGTACTGACTCTTAACA
>CAZOXC010000248.1:0-2445 GCA_964583205.1 uncultured Pirellulaceae bacterium
CGTCGCCGACACCGCCTTGCAGAACATCCTCGCCCTCACCCCCGCGAAGCACATCTTCGCCCTGGTTACCGGCAAGGTGATCATCACCCTTGCCGCCCAGAAGTGCATCGTCGCCTTGTCCACCAGCGACTTTATCATTACCGTCGTTTCCGAACAGTCGATCGTCGCCACCGTTACCTTGGATTGTGTCGTTGCCAGTTCCGCCTCGAACAATGTCATCACCGGCACCGCCGCTGACTACATCGTTTCCAGGACCACTGCGGACAACATCATCGCCTGTTCCGCCAGCAATTTGATCTGAACCTTGGCCGCCAACGACTACATCGTTACCAGGTCCGGCGTTGATCACATCGTTTCCTTGGTTACCAAAGATTCGATCGTTACCAGCGTTGCCTTGAATTTGATCGGCACCTGTACCGCCTCGAACAATGTCGTTTCCTGGTCCGCCAGAGATCTGGTCATTGCCAGGTCCGCCTCGCAAGACATCATTGCCCTGGTTGCCGGCCAGTACATCAGCACCTTGGCCGCCAACAACTACATCATCGCCAGCTCCGCCAGCAACATTGTCTCGGCCGTCGTTTCCGAACAACCGGTCGTTACCGTCGTTACCACGAATTACATCGTTGCCTGGACCACCGCGAGCGATGTCGTCTCCAGCACCGCCTCGGAGCTGATCTTCACCAGGTCCGCCACGCAAAACGTCGTCTCCCTGGTTGCCGGCCAGTACGTCAGAACCTTGGCCGCCAACGACTACATCATTGCCAGCTCCGCCAGCAATATTGTCTCGGCCGTCGTTTCCGAACAACCGGTCGTTACCGTCGTTACCACGAATTACATCGTTGCCTGGACCGCCACGAGCAATGTCATCACCAGGACCACCAGAGATCTGATCGTTGCCTGGACCGCCACGCAAGACGTCGTCGCCTTGGTTTCCGTTGACGATGTCATCGCCAGTTCCGCCAACCACAACGTCGTTGCCGGGACCACCTGAAAGGTTGTCCTGGCCGGCGTTACCGAAGATTCGGTCGTTACCAGCGTTGCCTGAAATTACATCGTTGCCTGGACCGCCACGAGCAATGTCATCGCCAGGACCACCAGAGATCTGATCGTTGCCTGGACCGCCACGCAGTACGTCGTCGCCTTGGTTTCCAGCCACGATGTCATTTCCTCGGCCGCCCACGACAACGTCATCGCCTTGTCCGCCAGCCAGGTTGTCGTTGCCGTTACCACCAAAGATGCGATCGTTTCCGTTACCGCCTTGGATCTGGTCGTTACCATTTCCGCCACGCAGAACATCATCAGCACCGCCCTGACCAGCACCGCCTTGGTTTCCACCGTCAGCACCGCCTTGGCCAGCACCACCAGCGTTGCCTTGACCAGCACCGCCTTGGTTTCCACCGTCAGCACCACCTTGGCCAGCACCACCAGCGTTGCCTTGACCAGCACCACCTTGGTTTCCACCGTCAGCACCACCAGCGTTGCCTTGACCAGCACCGCCTTGGCCACCGTTACCTTGACCAGCGTTGCCACCGTCAAGGATGTTTCCGCCGCCGTTATTTCCACCGCCGTTGTTTCCAACAAGTTGATTGGCGGCGAATTCTCCATCGTTGAATTGGAATTTCTCAACATTGGTTACGATATCGGTTCCGTCGCGTCCGATGACTTTGAATCCACCATTTGGGTTTTCAAAGATGCGGAAGTCTGAACGGCTTCCGTTGAACACGGCTACATCCATTCCGACGCCACCATCGATACGGTCATTGCCGGCACCACCGATCAGTCGGTCATTACCAGAACCGCCTCTCAGGACGTCGTCTCCACTTCCACCGGCGAGCACATCGTTACCGACTTGTCCTTGTAGGACGTCGCGACCTGCACCACCACGGATTACATCGTCACCTTGATTACCCTGGATATGGTCGTTGCCAGCTCCGCCTCGGATGAAGTCGTCGCCTCCGCCGCCAGAGATTCGGTCAGCACCTTGGCCACCACTCAGATGGTCATTGCCCGAATTACCTTGGATGAAGTCATTGCCTCGACCGCCGGAAATTTTGTCATTGCCAGTTCGGCCGAACAAGTCATCGTTTCCAGCTCCGCCGCGAATAACGTCGTTGCCTTGATTGCCTTGAATGACATCGTTGCCAGCGCCACCACGCAGATTGTCGTTGCCGCGTCCGCCGTGGATGTCATCATTGCCAGCTCCGCCATCGACTCGGTCGTTACCTTTACCACCGAAAATCACATCATTGCCACCGTTGCCGGCGATACGGTCGTTGCCCGCGTTGCCGCGAATAACGTCGGCTCGATCAGAGCCTTGGAGATTGTTGTCGCCTCGTAGATCGACTCGGTTACCGCCGTCACGTCCGCCGTCACGTCCGCCATCGCGTCCACCGTCTTTACCACCGAAATCGCGTCCGCCGTCACGTCCTCCGTCGCGTCCGCCAT
>CAZOXC010000248.1:2545-5536 GCA_964583205.1 uncultured Pirellulaceae bacterium
CGCGTCCGCCATCGTTGGAGTAGGGATCAGCATGACCGCCGCTTCTACCACCGAAATCTTTTCCACCAGCGTCGCGTCCGCCGAAGTCACGACCGCCGTCACGTCCGCCGTCTTTACCACCGAAGTCACGTCCAGCGTCACGTCCGCCGTCTTTACCACCGAAGTCACGACCTGCGTCACGTCCGCCGTCTTTACCGCCGTCACGCCAACCGTCGCGTCCGCCATCGTTGGAGTAAGGATCGGCTTGACCACCGCCCTTGCCGCCGAAGTCACGACCACCGTCACGTCCGCCGTCTTTACCACCGAAGTCTTTTCCGCCACCGTCACGTCCACCAGCGTCGCGACCACCGTCTTTACCGCCGAAGTCACGACCACCGTCACGTCCGCCGTCTTTACCACCGAAGTCTTTTCCGCCACCGTCACGTCCACCAGCATCACGGCCACCGTCTTTACCGCCGAAGTCTTTTCCACCACCGTCTTTGCCGCCAAAGTTGACGTCTTTCAGAAGGTCTTTGCCACCACCGGCATAATCGGCCTGGTGAGGTGCGGGAGCATGAGGCTCAACGACATCATGGCCGGAGACATCGATGTCTTCGCCATATTGCGTCGCGGACAACATGATTCGTTGTTCCAGTTGTTCGATATCGAATTTCTTTTTGTCAGAATCCTGATTCTGATTCTTCGAGTTGTTCTGTGGTTGATTTTGGTCCGAATTCATTTGTTATTGCCTGCTGCGAGTAGTAGGAAAGGAAAGGATTTTCGTATATTTTGAAAAAGACTATGGATCTTCTTTATTGATGTAGGTCACTCCCTAAACGCTAGAGCATTGAATCGAAAAATATTCCAGCTTTTTTCTGACGGCAAAACCGGTTACCGATTTAGGGGCTCGGAATAATCAGGTTTCGCAGGATGCAGGTTGACTTTTGTCAACATGCAGGCGGCGTACACAGGCGATGGCCAAGAAGATGGTCGCTGGTTCCAGTGTTCAGATACTGAAACGGTATTCAGATCAAAGACGTGATCGCATCAATCGATCATTGCCCGGCTGAAACGCCGCTGGGGCATCGACTCGCGATAATCGCAGCGCAAATATTTAGACGATCGAGTAGCAATCGATCAGAATGATTTTTCGAGCATCCTCAGGGTGCTGCAGCGCGCGTATCACTTGTGCGGATTCGAGGAATTGTCTGGCTTGTTCCGCATTTGTGCCTTTGAGCTTGGACTCGATAATCGCGGAATCAGATTCCTGGCGAAACTTGATTCGATAAACTCGCTGATTGCCCGAAACGAAGATGCTCTCCTCAACGGACTCGATGACACCGAATATGACACGTCCCTGGCAAAGCAATTTTCGCTGGCGATAGGAAAACCAGTTGACCAGCGACAACACTCCGATTCCCAGTGCGCTGATACCAACACCCAGCAGCGATCCGGCCAGTGTGGATTCTCCCTCCACTTCGCCGCCCGTCGAAAGCAGAATGGCCAACAGGATTCCACCAACGGTAAACAATGAGGATACGAATTTCACCAGCGGATCGATGCGAAATATTTTTCGCAATTCGAGCGGCAGCTGCCGAGGAGTTGGCTGGCGGACAAACCTGTCGATGATTGATTCATCCGCCAGTTCTGGATTGTTCAGCTTTGCGACAACCGATCCCAGCCCTGTCGAGCTGAGGAGCTGACTTGCGAGTTTCGGACCGGTTGCTGGTTGGTGGCGATTTTCCTGTGGCTCGTCTGTATTCATTGGTCCGCCCAGGTCGTGTCCATGAACTCTGGCGTTTGCCGGAGTTATTCGTTGGGAATCGAGCCTGATCCGAAATCAGAATTACCGCCACTCGATTGAGCCGTTGCTTGAGTGTTCAGCGTCCAGTCATATTGATTGAATTTGACCTTCACCGTTCCGGCAATCGCCGCGTCGATCTGTTTTTTCATCGCTTCCGATTCCACTCGGACCTTAACCCATTCCAGATAGGAACCTTGTTTCTCGAAATCCGACTGGTACCAGGACAGTAGCGGACTGAGATTGAGCGTGTTGGTTGCTTCGTCAAAATCCACAAAGCGGGAATCATTGGCGAACAAGCAGGCTTGATCCGTAAGTTGCTGTTCGATTCGATCGCCGAAGAAGGCTTCACCTCGCAAGGGAGGGCAACTGACGGCCGCACAGACCAGCGCCATGTGAACTCGCTCTTCCCCGAACACCGGGAGAATGATCTCTTTTTCCAAGTGGTCCAGACTTATGGTATCGCCGGCAAACACGTATTCCGTGCTGCCGAAAAATCCGCCTTCACCATGGAAATCATCGAGGACCGAGTCTTTGATTTTGTGATTGATTACGCCCTTGATGACCAGCGCGTTGTAGGCGTTGCAGTGCAGAGCAAGTTTTTCTTCACGGGTCGCCAGCTTGTCCGGGTTGGCCGAGCCGATTTGTCCGATGTAGTCCCAGAATAGATAGTCCTTTTTTAATCCCTCATAATCGACCAGACCATTGGCGACGTAATTCTGCAGCAGGTAATCCCAAATTTTGTTGTCGACGCCGGAAGCGTCCAGTACCGGTACCGGTTTGGTAGTCGGTCGCACCTTGTCGAAGGCCATGTATGCCACAAAGAACGGCACGATGAGCGAGCAAATCGACAGCCAGAAAAATGGACCGTAATAAGATTGTTCGTTTTTCATAGTTGTTATTTTTCCAGCTTGATCGAGTGGAGTGGCTTGCCATTGGGCGCTTCACCCAGATGAAGAATCTGCATTGGGCAGCGCATCACGCATTCGGCGCAACCCACGCAAGGTGTGTCTTTCAGTGTTACCGGGACGCCCTGTAATGCTCGAGTCTTAATGTCGATTCCCTTTGGGCAGTATTGGTTGCAAACATTGCAATCGATGCACTTGCCTTTTTCGGGCGTGACCTTGAATTTTGACCAGCGTCCCCAGAAGCTCATCCAGAAGGCCAACGGGCACCACATGCGACACCAGATTCGCTGTCCCAGAAATGGG
>CAZOXC010000249.1:0-5527 GCA_964583205.1 uncultured Pirellulaceae bacterium
CTGGTGGACCATATCCAGATGCGATTGCAACACGACTGGAACACGATCTTCCATTCCTGCGGTCGCAGGTTTTCGAATGATCACGTTGCCGGTCGCGTCAACCGATGTATCCAACCCTAACTGTTCGCCAAATTTCCTGGCAAACTCAATTGCCTGCTGTTCTTCATTTGAAGCTCGCGGAATTGCATTCAAGTCCGCGAAATAATTCCATAGGGCGCGCGGTTCCAGTCCGCGCACAGGCTCTGTCATACTGGGCTCATTTCTTGATGGGTATTCTTATGTGGGAGGGGTATTCTTCGGAAGAGTGAATTTTGTTGTTGGCGACGACTCCAATCGACTCGTCATAGTTGTTGCCGCCAGTATTCAAGTTGCGAGCAAATCGAGGAAAATTGCTGCTGGAAATTTCTATGCGGATGCGGTGATCAGGACCAAAGAAGTTGCTGGTGGCCATCGGCGACATCGGCAATTTATATACGTTGCCGGGTTCCATAAAGACCTCTTTGTCATATCCTTCGCGGTACCGAACTCGCTGAATGGTCTCGTCCAGATTAAATGCTCGACCATCTGGGTATACATCAATCAATTTAATCGTGAAATCGGTGTCTTTGGCGTCGCTGGAGACAAACAAGGTCGCTTCAATAAATCCAGTGACCTCAATTCCTTCAACCAGCGGCTTACTGGTATACACAAGGATATCTTTGCGCCGCTCCAGATCTCGTTGATCAAACGAACCGGCTTGAATGGCATTCCCGATGCAGCAAACATTGCCGCCCACGCTGGGAACAGGATTCATCGGATCATAGGCAAACTGGTCAGGCTTATCCTCAGAACCGGGCAGGTTGGCCGATAAGACCCCGTCACCGTCCAGAGTATTTGCATTGCCACCACTTTCGAAATAGAAGTTGATCATCTCGACATCCTGCGGCGGCCAGTGGTCTGAAGATTGCCATTGATTGGTTCCCATCGTGTAGTAACGGACTCGAGGCATCTCTTGCGCCGGACCGTCTTTCAATTTCCAGTCGAACCAGCCATACACCAGGTCGTCGTAAGGCAGGCGAGCATCGCCGACATCCAGATCACCCACCATGGTTCGTTCGGTTGATCGAGTAAATCCACAATGCAAGTTCGGCGATATGATCAGAAATTGATTGTCCCGATCTTCCTGAGTCTTCGCGCTGTTCCGGACATGGTTGTACAAGGCCAGATTGGGACTGCTGGAAACATCGAACCAGGATACGAACCAGAAGCTGGGCACACCAAAGTCCATATCGTCGTGATACAAACCGCCTTCAAACCAGGCTGGATCATTGGGCTTGCGCCGCACCAGATCTTCAAAAATTCCGTCTGGCCCGTCCACGTTCTTGAGAATGTCCTGGATTGGTAAATGCCACAATTCCTGCGACCAATCGACACTGGGCCGCTCGGGCGCCAGGTCAAAATAGCGCGAATTGCGAACCAACTCTTCTTGAGTCGCATCTTTGGGAAACTGCGGTCGGATTCGATCGTTCTGAACTCCGTAAAGCCAGGAGAAAAACAACATCTGTTCAGCTCCGCCACGATACCAGTTGCCTTGCTCAAAGAATGGTCCAACGCGGCCGACACCCGCTCCAAATGCTTGTGGAACCATGGCCGCATGAGCAGGATGATCAAGTGACGCAGCCGCCATTTGCCATTCAGCCGTCGAAGAGCAACCTAATGTTCCCACTTTTCCATTGCACCAGTCCTGCTCGGCCATCCAGGAAAATGAATCATAAGAATCCGTCAGGGGAGTTCCCAGAATGTCCCATTCACCCTCTGAAAAAAAACGGCCTCGTTCGTTCTGAACGACATAAGCGAAGCCGCGTTTGACTGCTTCAAGTGCTCGCCCATAAGTCCGAGTACTCTCTTCGCCATCTCGCCAGCTATTAAAGTTGTATGGCGTTCGAGAAAAAATGACGGGGACTTTAGCGTCTGTTTTCGGTCGATAGACATCCGTACAAAGGCGAATCCCGTCTCTCATCGGGACCATCACTTTCTGATCGATCACGGCGACCGATTCCAATTCCGTACGAATCGTATCTTCCTGGCCGATCGTGCTGCACAGAAAAATACAGCTGGAACTCAACACGCACAAAAACTGAATAGTGAATCGAATAAACATAAGTTTCCCCTGAATGATTTGACTCTATTGTCGCAAATCATAGGGCGACACTCAATTCACATAAATCCACCTATGTGGTTATTTAATAGAATAACAATTAGCTAACGTACAGACGATGAAGATTTACTTCCAGTTTGTCGGCCAGATGGCGTTATTTTGACTTATTCCAACTTGCCAACCTTCCTCCAATCGAGAAAAAGAACCCCGAGAAAATTGCGCATCCTACCCCAATCAACTGCGCCAGACGTTGATCAATCAGATGGTTAGCCCCCCAACCTGAACCCGCGACGAAAGCGAATGCACAGCAACAGCCAAAAAACATTCCTGCAATATTTGGAAGTAATACAAATAACGAATTTGACTCGAGATCCTCTTCTGATTGATTTGTCAGCAATTGTTTGGCTGGCGGAACAACCTGTGACTGACCGAACTTCCTGGGGAAGAATGATTGAAATACCACAAACACTACCAGCGGGAAAACGCCGGCAAACAAAATGAGAAATCCGATAAACCTTAACTCTTCTTCCCTGGGCCCGCTAACAAAACTTGACCCGATAACAGTTACGATTCCGGTCACCAGGACTCCCACTCCCAGGCTCAGGTAAATAAACTCGGCAAGTCTTCGGCGATTTTCTTTGATGGATCGCCGAGGTTTCTGAGGATTCCAGACAGACTCGTACAGGCCATACCCAACAAACATGAATGCGCCGACCCCGATCAAAACGACGCCCAACAATCGTACTTGGTTTTCGAAGCGACCAATCGTTTCAGCAAACGCCATGGCCAGCACTCCCGCGGCAAGCACCAGTGTGGAGACAAGCACGTAAGTCATTTTGACGACCTTCACTGCGACAGACTGATCGTCATTTTTAGTTGCTTGTTGCAGGTCGTGAAGGTTCGCCTGCCGAGCGTGCTGATCGTCAACTGGATTCAAACAGGGTGGTTTGTGGTCAACTTGCTGGAAACCGGTTTTGAATTCACTGGCCTGTTGATAGCGCAAGCCCGGTTCCTTTTCCAAAGCCCTCAATACCACCTCATCAATCTCAACGTTGATCTGCACTTTTCGAGAAGGCGGTGCAAAGCGACCCAACGGCAACTCGCCCGTTAACAACTCGTAAATCACAACTCCCAACGAGTAAATGTCGGCGCGGTGATCAACTTCGTTGGGTTTTTCGCGTTGTTCGGGAGCCATGTAATTGATCGTTCCCATGATTTGCTGGGTTTGAGTCAACGTAAAGTTGGGCGTGGCTGTACCAGTCAACTTGGCCAACCCGAAGTCAGCGACTTTGATTTGACCATCCTGTGAGATCAAAATATTTTCCGGCTTGATATCGCGATGCACAACGCCTTGATCGTGCGCATACTGCAGAGCATCGCAAAGCTGTGGCACCAGTTGCATCGCCTCGACCGGCTCCAATTGAGTGGATTGCGCAAGTTGTCTCAGGTTGAGTCCATCCACGAATTCCATGATCAAGAAGTAATAGTCTTCTCGCTGACCAAAATCAAAAATTGAAATGATGTTGGGGTGACTCAACATCACCATCGTTTGAGCTTCGCGTGAAAAGCGTTCGGCAAACGCCGGATCCTGCATCAAGCTCGGCGAAAGCAGTTTGACTGCCACGATTCTCCCAAGTTGATTCTGTCGGGCCTTGTAAACGAAACCCATTCCGCCCTGCCCGATCAACTCGATGATTTCCAAATCAGGAAACAATGCGGCAATGGCATCGGGCTTTGGCGCCAGCTCTTGATTGGCCGGTGCCAGTGGGTTGGACATTGGATCGGTCTGCTTGGAATCCACGTCGCGGCCAGCTTGAAAGAGACATTTGGGACACATCCCGCCAGGTGAAACCGAGCGGTCATACCGAGATCCACATTGACAATGAACTGTATTCGCCATGATTGAGTTCCAGCTTAACCGAAATTGTTTTCAAGGTTCGAATAAGCGTTGGGCTGCGAAAGTTACAGGGCAAATCAATTTTTAATGAAAATTGCCGTTTGGTCCGTGAAAATCAACCTAATGCCCTCATTAACTCCTCGAATTCATTTTCGAGTTCTTCCGGGTTATCCAGAGTGTCAGCCACCAGCCGGCGAATCACATTTTGATACTTTTGCCGCAGCCGATGAATGGCCACCTTGATGGCGGTCTCGCTCAGCCCAAGCTGCTCGGCGGATTCACGATAGCTGGGCTGTTCCGAAGCGGGGACGATGTAAATTTTCAGCACTTCAAAGTAGCGTTCCTTGGCTGATTCAGCATAGCCCTTCTCAATTTCATCCAGCGCTCTCTGCAACAGCAACAGCGCCCATTCGCGATCAAACAATTTCTCAGGCGTGAGCTCGCTGACCGGTTCAAGCTTAAACTGACTCTCGCCATATTCAAAATCCAGCGACAACTTTTTGTGATCACCGCCTCGTTTTTGCGTGGATTTGACAGCCAGCCAATTGGTCGAGTATTTAGCGATGGCATCCATCAGGAACCAGCGAAAACGGCCTCGTTCCGGATCAACGACCTTGAGAAAATCCTTTTCGATCAAGCTGGCGAAGAAGTCCTGCGTAAGATCCTGTGAATCCTGTTCACTGAAACCTTTTTTGCGGAGATAGAAATAGAGCGGTCGCCAATAACTGCGACAAAGTGATTCCAGCGAAGGTCGCCATTGTGAATCGCTGGCCGACTCATCCTTTCGAGCTGCCAGCACTACGCTCCACTGGGTGGTTTGGAAGTGCGATGGACCCGATGGTTGCTGATTCATTTGCAGGATTCATTTCTTCGACTAACGCGACTCGAGTCGCGCTGGCTAACTCGTCACTGCCGATTCAAATCGATCCTGCAATGACAACACGTTCATCTCTTCGGTGCGGAGAGCCTCAAGTGCCAACACGACGGCTTCGGCACATTCAACGGTCGTGATACAAGGCACACCGGCCTGCACAGCGGCAGCGCGAATTTTGCCTTCATCGGTTCGAGCGCCTTTCCCTTCGGCGTATTCAAAATCATGTCGACCGCGTTATTTTTGAGATGGTCGATCAAGTTCGGATGGCCTTCGGCAAGTTTTTTCACTCGCTCCACCTGCAAACCACTGTCCGCGATCCGATCGGCTGTGCCCGAAGTTGAAATGATCTGGTAGCCCAATGCGTCCAACCGCTTGGCCACTTCAACCGCTCGATCCTTGTGTCGATCGGCCACACTGACAAACACTCGCCCACTCGTCGGCAAATCGATTCCGGCCGCCAACAGAGACTTGGCATAAGCGATTGAAAACCGCTGGCTGATCCCCATCACTTCGCCGGTGCTTCGCATCTCCGGACCAAGTGCCACGTCGACACCTGCAAACTTACGGAATGGGAACACGCTTTCTTTTACTGAAACATGAGTTGGGATCGGTTCCGAAG
>CAZOXC010000250.1:0-5521 GCA_964583205.1 uncultured Pirellulaceae bacterium
GTATTCCGATCGCGAATCGATATCCATGACCGACAACACGCAAATCGGCATGGCGGGTCAGTATCAGTTTTTTAATCAACTGCTTCCGCCGGATGTGACTTTTGCTGCCAGCGACGTTCTGGCGGATTCGCAGGCAGTTTTTGTCGAGTCTCAATTCGAATCATCGGGATCAAACGATTTTCAGCGAGTCTTGTTCTACGGAGACGGCTCGTCTCAAAATGCCAAATTGACTCTGAGGCATGCCAACGGCACCGCGGTTCAAGTCACGCTGCGGGGCTTAACCGGGGTCGCAGCCGTCAGCAAAATTTTCAGCCCGGAGGGTTAAGTATGCGTCGGATTCAAGATGGACTGGCTGCAAGTTGTGTGGCCAGGGTTAGATCGGCCCGGAGTCGCGAGGGCTTGTCGTTGCTGGAAGTGATTTTGGCGATCACGATTCTAGGCGTGGCCATGGTGATGATCGCACAGCTGGTCAGGCTGGGCGTACGAAGTGCCGAAAATGCGTCGCAAATCAGCGAAGCACAGATTCATTGCGACGCGAAAATGGCCGAACTGTCGGCCGGAATCCTGGCGCTTGAGTCGACATCAAATACAGAAATCGAAGAGTCGCCTGGCTGGTCTTATTCAGTTGATGTTCAAAATGCCGATCTAGTCGGGTTGTTGAAGGTGCGGGTCTCGGTGGAAAGAAACGATGTGGTTGGAGCTACAAATCGCTCCTACCAGTTGACGCGTTTGATGCCAGATCCAGATTACGATCCTTACGAACCAGTTGAGGAATAAAGATGAAACGGAATTACTTGCGAATCGATGATCGATCGAATGTTCCTGCCGGGTTCTCCTTGCTGGAAGTCATTTTGGCACTGTTCCTTTCGGTGTTTGTCATATTGGGGATCGCTTCGGCTATTCGAGTCAATGTGGTGATGCTGGAACAACAGCAGCGAAAAATCGAATACGCTCAAGTTGGTCGAAGCATTATTCAAGTGATCGCCAGAGACTTGCGAGCGGCTCTGCAACATAAGCCCGCCGATGTTTCGGGACTTCAAGAAATCATGGCTGGCAGCGACCCAAGTTCGTTACTGGCTGGCGCTGGTGCGTCGTTGCTGGGTGATCTGGCCGGTGGCGATTCAGGTGGTGCAGCCGACGGTGGAATTGGTGATGCTCTGAGTGGCGATTTTGCTCAAAACGGTGCCACGGGTGGATTGGATGGCGGTGGACTGGATGCCGGCGGTCTGGATGCTGGCGGATTGAATCTTGGTGCAGGCGCGTTTGGTGATATTGATGGGGGCGGTGGTCATTCCGGTGGCGCTGATCCGATTACTGGTGTGGAACAGCAGAGCGGTCCGACTGCGGCCGAAGATTGTGAAGTAGTTCCTTGCCACCCGGGCTTGTACGGTTCTGCAAACCATGTGGTTGTGGATGTGAGTCACTTGCCCAGAATCGACGAATGGGTTGCCCAGACTCAATTGGATGGAGAAATTTCCATTCCCAGCGACGTGAAGACAGTTTCCTATTACGTCGAAGCTGCCAGCGAAAACGAATTCGTTTCCTATACGTTGGAGGGCGAGCATGAACTGGGAGGCTTGTTCAGGCGTTCGGCTGACCGGGCAGTTGCTTCCTATGCGTTTCAAGCTGGCTCGGATTTGTTGTCCATCGGCCATCGAGAATTGATTGCGCCGGAAGTCGCCCAGATTCAGTTTCGATATTTCGATGGCGTAGAATGGGTGACCGAGTGGGATAGCGATATCGAAGGCGGTTTTCCTTCGGCAGTTGAAATCGTTGTCGTGATTGATCCGGCTCGAGTCGAAGTGCAGAATCTTTCGGAATACCAATTCAACGGGTTCAACAACGAGACGATGTTGAGATACCGCTCGGTAGTGTATTTGCCGGTAGCGGAAATTGTTGAAGAAGAATCAGCGGAGGGCGAGTAATGTACAAAAAGGATTTTCGCAGCCGATTGGCCGTGAATCGTACCGACAGAATCAGCCCTAAAGAGGGTTCGGTGCTGTTGATCGTTTTGATCGCCATCGTTTTGTTGTCACTTTCTGCCTACACCTTTTCGATCTTGATGATTACCGAGGACGAATCGGCTCGCTTGATGGGCAGGCAGATTCAGTCACGTTATCTGGTGGAGTCCGGTGTGGACTACGTGCGACTGTTCATGTCACAGGATCCAGCGACGATTCGCGAAGCGGGTGGGGTTTGGGATAACCCAAGTTTTGTTGGAGCCGAGGTTCTTTCTGAAGTCCAGGTGCCGGGCCAGATCGGACGGTTTACGATTGTCACCGCCCGTATTGATGACGACGGATTTGTCAGCGGGACTCGATTCGGCTTGCAGGATGAATCGACCAAACTGAACTTGAACACTCTATTGTTGGCCGATCAGTTCTTGCCAGGAGCAGCGCGAAGTTTGTTGATGGCATTGCCCAATATGACGGATGAAATCGCTGACGCAATTCTGGATTGGATGGATCCTGATGATGAACAGCGCGAACTTGGTACTGAGGCGGGCTATTACGCGACACTGAGCCCCGCCTATCCTTGTAAAAACGCGCCGATGGACAGCATCGAAGAATTGTTGTTGGTTCGCGGAGTGACTCCCAGCCTGTTGTTTGGTCTGGACCATAACCACAATGGCCTGGTCGACCCGGATGAACTGGTTTCCGAGTCAGCGAATTCTGTCGAACCTGATATGCAGCTTGGCTGGGCCAATTACCTGACGCTGTTTTCCAAAGAATCTAACTTGAATCGCGAGGGTTTGCCCCGCATCAATATCAACAATCCGGATTTGATAGCCTTGGAAGCTGAATTGCGGAGTGTTCTGGACCAACGCTGGACCAATTTCATTCTGGCCTATCGCATCAATGGACCTTATTCCGGTACCGATGAAGTGGACGACGATGGCAATTATCTGGAACTGGATTTGGATGAAACGCCGACTGCAGATTTCGATCAGATACTGGATTTGATTGATGCTCGCACGACGATTGTCAATCTGGATGCGGAAGAGGAAGAAAAGTCTGAGTTTGTGATCGAATCTCCGGTGAACACTGGGAACCTGGCGTTCACCTTGCCCGTGATCATGGACAACTTGACAACCATGCAGAGCGAATCGATTCCGGGACGGATCAACATCATGCAAGCGCCTCGTCGAGTGCTGGCAGGTATTCCGGGAATCGATGACGAGATCATTGATCAGATCATCCAGAAGCGGGAATACGTGCTGGACGACCCCGATGGAGCAGACCGCCTGCGGAATTACTCGGTCTGGATTCTGGCCGAGCAGGTTGTAACACTTGAGCAGATGAAGACGATGTTTCCGTTTGTCTGTGCGGGTGGTGATGTGTATCGAGCGGAAGTAGTCGGATATCACGATGATGGAGTTGGATCTTCTCGGGCAGAAGTTGTGTTAGACACTACTGTACCGCTTCCCCGCATACTATTCTGGAGAGACAAGACTCACTTGCAAAACGGATTCACACTGGACTCCTGGGGTACCGGTTTGCTGGATCCGGGCAATTACTAAACTCCGATAACATCACGAAGGGCATTTTAAAAGATCATGAGTAAGCTTGTAGCAATCCACTGGGATCAACGACAGTTGCTGGTCGCGACTGCGCAGAAGGCTGCATCAAGTTTGCTGGTTGATCGAGTTCAGGTCATAGCGCTTGATCCGGAATTGGATCCGCAGGACCAGATTGCCGACCAGTTAAAGACGTTGGGTTTGGTGCGTGGCGAGGCAACGGTTGTGATTGGCAGGTCGGGTGTCGAGATTCGGCAGATTGACGTGCCACCGGTTCCAGCAGACGAGTTGCCCGGTCTGGTTCGCTTTCAAGCTCGTTCGCAATTCGCTTCATTGACAGAAGATTCGCCGCTCGATTTTGTGCCGATTGCAGAAAACGGCCATGTAGAAACGGTGTTGGCTGCCTCCATTTCAAGTCAGTTGGTCGAGGATATCAAATCAGTAGTTGAGCCGGGCGGACTGAAGCTGAAGCATATCGTGTTTCGCCCTTTTTCGACTGTTGAGTTGGCTCGTTCGGGAATCCTCGGCGACAAGTGCTCGATCGTTGTGAATTACTTTCAAACTGAAGTCGACCTGACGGTCGCTCGAAATGGCTACGTTAACCTTTCGCGTTCGATAAGAATCACTCCGCCCGATGGCGAGGTCAGCGACGTTGACGCATACTCGGCTAAAATCGTTTTGCAGGAGATCAGGCGAACTTTGGCCGCCGCCTCTAATCAGGGCGAGCCAGTAAACGTTGAGCAAATCGTGATTTGCGGTCAGCGTGAAAATCACTCGGTTTTGGACAAACTGCTGCAGGCCGAGATGGAGTTGGAAGTTCAGTTTTTCCATCCTTTCGAAGCCGTCAAGCTTCGTCCCAGCGTAAAACGAAATCTGCCCAAACACGATGGTCGTTTCGCACCTCTGTTAGGCAGTCTGGTCCAGCAAAACTCGAAAGACAATCATGCGGTTGATTTTCTGAATCCCAGGAAGCCTGCCGTTAAATCTTCCAGTGGTCGCAACCTCAAAATTCTGGCCATCGCGGCCGGTGTGATGTTTTTGATGGCAGGAATCTACGCATTCATGTCGATTCGTTCTCTGGACAGTGAAATAACCAGCTTGAAAGAACAGGAATCCCGTTTGATTTCAGAAAATCGGTCCGCTGATCAAGTCATTGCCGAAGTGAGCAAGGTCGATCTGTGGACCAGAAGCGATGTGCTGTGGCTTGAAGAAATCGCCAAGGTCAGTGATCGCTATTTGTATCCGGATGACGTCAAAATGCGTTTGTTCTCGGGCGGAGTCGTCAATGATCAAGGAACGATCAATACGACCGGCTACACTTTGGCTGCTGAAACGAACGGTAAGTTGAAGAGTGAACTTAACGATCAATACAACGTAGACGAACGCAACGCCCGGTATGGTGAAGTCGATGGGCCGTTGAAATTTGACTATCAGCACGTTCTGAAAATGGACTTGGTGACGCGTCCCTTGTTCGTCACCGAAATTCCAGTTGAAGAATTTCAAGCGTCGCCTGGAGTAATGCCACAGCCGTCCGCCGAAGAAGGCCAGCCCGAAGTGGAAGAACAACATCCGCCGGAATCCGATGAGTCTTCAAGTCAATCGGAAAGGCAGGCGGGCTAGTGATTGAAAACATGTCAACTCGAGAACGTCGCCTGGCATTGATTGTTGGTTCAATGGTGCCATTGGTGATTCTGTTTGTCGGATACACCTGGTTTTCCGGAGCGATGGATAGTCGCCAGAATGATCTGACCCAGATTCAATCTCGGATCACAGCCGAACGAAATCGTCAAATTCAGGCGCTGGAAGCCGGGATAAGGCGTCGCGCTTACACGGCCGCAAGTTTGCCGACTGACCGGGAAGCCGGCTTTAACCTCTATTTTGACTGGCTTTTTGACTTGGCAAAAGAAACGGGTTTGACCGACACGCAGCAACAGAAAGCTGGTGAGGGCCAAAAATCCGAAGATGGCAAAGTCGTTTACTATTTCAAAGCCAAGACATTTTCCA
>CAZOXC010000251.1:0-5517 GCA_964583205.1 uncultured Pirellulaceae bacterium
GTTCAGGCCCTGCCGATTCGCAGCGACAAAGGCGTGTTGTTGGCCGAGTTGATTCCGGATGGGCCGGCAGCCAAAGCCGGACTGAAGGGCGTTTTGCAATCGGTCAAGTATCGATACGGCAACAATATTATTTCAGTAAAAGAGAAGCGCTGGGAAGACGCGGATATCGTTACTGCAGTCGATGGCCGCCCAGTCACGACCTTTGACGAATTATTGACGGCAGTCGAGAACCGAAAACCGGGCGAGTCTGTAGATCTTGAGATCATTCGCAACAAACGGACCGTAAAAGTTTCCGTTAAGACCACAGAAGAATAGAAGAATCGGTTATCAGGTGCTCGAAATATGTCTCCCATCGCCTAGAATGTCGTTCTCCTTGAACACAGGCGGACAATTTCATGAGCCAATTCGCAGTCATCCTGGCAGCCGCAGGCAAAAGCAGTCGGTTTAAAGACGACCACTACAAAAAGCCTTTTATTAAACTTGGTGAACGAGCCGTTTGGCTTCACTCGGCAGAAAAGTTTTTGAATCGCGATGATGTAAAGCAGTTGATCATTGCGGTCAGCCCTGAAGATTTAGAATTCTTCAAGGAATCTTTTGGGCCAAACGTTGCCATCATGGGCATCGATGTTGTGGTAGGCGGTGAACAACGCTCGGATACTGTCAATAATGCCCTGGCTGTTGTCAAAGACGAGATCGAATTTGTTGCGGTACACGATGCGGCGCGGCCCTGCCTCGCGGAAGAATGGATCGATTCGGTGTTTGAAGCTGCCCGGAAACACGGTGCGGCGATTCTGGCCAGCCCAGTCACATCGACCTTGAAACGCAGCCAGGGGAGTACTGCACAAAGCGATCCCCCTCAGGTTGCAAGGGTCTCCGAGACCATTGATCGAACCCATTTATGGGCCGCGCAAACGCCACAAGTTTTCAAAAAGTCCATTTTACAAAAAGCGTTCACCAATCGCTCTGATTCATCGGCCACCGATGAAGCGGAACTGGTCGAAGCCGATGGTCACGACGTCGTGCTGATCGAGTGCTCGCCGATGAATATCAAAATCACCACTCGCCAAGATTTGAAAATTGCCAGCGCGCTGTTGAAAGTCCTGCCTAAACCTCGACTGGATGCACCGACACACCCTTTCGCAGACGATCATCTTTGGCGATAACTCGACGTTAGAAACTTCGGATGCACTAAGACACGTTGGTCGGCATTTTGTAACAGTGTCGGCCGAACTCTGGAAACGCAATTGAACAATGATTGACAAAAAAAACATCAACGCCGTGTTTGTTGACTTGAAGATCAACGATCAACAGGCTTTATACGTCATGTTGGCATCGGATGGCTCGGTCCAACGAATGGGCAGGGGCACGATCGACAATACGGAGATTGAAATGTTTACCGGAACATCCGCTGATCAGCTTTTCGCGAGCTTGATGTTGGATGTCGACGATTCGATTCTTCAATATGCGGGCAGTTATCACGATCGATCATTCGATGGCGGTGAATGCCAGTTAAAATTGTTATTCCAGTCAAATGATGATTCAACCGGATTCGAATTCGTCTATGGAACAAACTCACAGGGCCCTCCCACAGAAATTTGTGACTTTATCATCACATGTGTTGACCTGACTGACCCTTGGTATGAAAGGCAACTTAGCCAAATCGGCCAATAGTTATCGGTCACTAAATTGTGGGTAGAATGCCGATGCGCCGCTTTTTTTATGGTAGATTAGATGATCTGACAAATTCGTTTGAATCACTAACTTCCAACCCAAAGCGAATCCATGGAAATCCGAATCAGCTGTACTGGTTGTGGAAAAAACTATCGAGTCAAAGATAATTTGATCGGCAAATTCCTGAAGTGCAAGAAGTGCGAAACCTTCCTGGAAATTGTTGACCCTCGCGGTGAAGCAGTCGAGTCGCTCGAAGAAGTTGTGGACGCACCGCCCGAAGGCGCTCAAGTACAACCGGCCGGATTCGATCCGCTTGCCGGAACCCAAGTTCCAACGTCTCCTGCCCAACCAGTTGCACCTCATCCCGGACAGCAACCGGTTCATCCACAACAGCATCCTCAAGCCGTTCATCCTCAAGCCGTTCACCCGCAGCCGGTTCACCCTCAAGCCGTTCATCCGCAAGCTGTTCACCCGCAGGCCGTTCATCCTCAAGCTGCTCAACCGATGCACGCTGCCCAGCCAGCAGCAGTGCCGGGTCAACCGAGTTACGGCGCACCAGCCGCCAAAGGACCTGTGAAGAAAATCGGCGGCTTGGAACGAGCACTGCTTTTGTTCGGCGCTTTCCTGTTCATTCTGGGCATGGTTTTGATCCTGTTTAAACTCGAGGGCACCCAAGTTGGCCGACTCGGTAGCGCCAAGCCTCTCATCGGTCTGGCGCTGGGATTATTGGGCTCAGCTTTACTGGGAATTGGATTGCGACGGATTCTAATCGCCGCGATCGTGACCGGGCTGGTAACCGCCTTGATCAGTTTGATCATTTTCGGCTTGAGTTTCCTGGGTAATGACAATATCGAGAGGATTGGTCAAGGCGGCGGGATTCCCTCGCACAGCGACTGGCTGGAAAAATATCCCGGCTGGTCAGCGCTTAGCTCGAATCTTGAAAAGGGTGGGATTGCGGAAATTGGCGGCGCATCCATTTCGGATGTCTGGCCGCGATTCGATTTAAACGAAATCGGCGCGTCGATTCTTTTCCCCAGCGAGCGACGGCCCGATCTGAAATCCGGCACCCTGACGCTGTCGGACCAGACGTTTGACACAAAGTCGTTTGAACGAAAAACGAACTCCGGAAACTCACTGTTGTATAGCCTGCGGTTTTTTCAAGCCAAAAACGCATCAGGATCGACCACTGAAAAGCTTGCCGCCTTTGAGAAGCTGTTCAAAGAGCAGTTGTCTCCGGAAAATTATCAATCCAGCGAGCAATTCGTTGACGATCTTCCCGCGCGAGAAATTCAGTATTCGACTTCTGGCGGAGCGGCCGTACACCAGTATCTGATTGTGCGCGAAGATCTGGTCTATGTTGCGCTGGTCAGCGGACCGGAAAACAGTGTTCCCGGTCGTGAATCCAGAAAATTCTTACGGTCGATCGAATTCGACATTTCCTGGAGCCCCGATGTCGATGACTCGGGCGCGCTGGATCCTTTCTCGTTTCCAGGTGGAGACGACTCGGGAAACGATTCCAACAATGGCGCGGCAGATGAGGCACCAATTTCCACAGCAAACTTTCAAATGACCAGCGTCGAAGCCAAACGAAAAAGCATGATTAGCGAACGAAGAAGAAAGTTGCAGCGAATCATGGACAACGAGATGGGAACTCGAATTCGCCTGTCATTTCCTGATGCCTATTTGACAGAGATGGTCGGACCAGACACCCGCTCGTCCAAGAATTATGCCGTGCATCCCAACAAGCTCCCTATCAACGGAGTCGACCTGGTGTTCTCAGAACGGGGGCCCGAAACGGCAGTCTCCATGATCGCACCAATCTACGACCGCAAAGCGACCGATGGACAGTCAATCATCGCCCCGGAAGGATTTGCAGTGGCCGCGATTAACGTCAATCTGCAGGAACGCTTGCCGGGCATCAAGCACGTAGCCGGATTGCAACTGGTGTTTATGAAGCCGACAGCATCCGGATTCGACACGTCCACTGCTCAAGCTGGCGAATGGCAAGGAACCGCACCTCGCTCCGGAAGTGGTATCCAGGTTGGCGGCGATGGCAGACCGGTCTACGGATTCTATGACCACTCGGGACTCACTATGAATTCGTTGGGCTTGATTGTCGAACCACAGTTCAGCCGCTAACTGCTGGCACCTGGTCTCTGGCATCTGGCATCTGGCATTGACAGCAAAATGTTAAAACAGGGGGACTGCCAAAATATTTCCGATTATTTCAACTTTGACGAAAGTTGAAACTTTGCGGGTACCGATGACAAACACATCGCCGGTGGCTGTGCCTACAGAGCGCGCATGAATCACTGGAGTTCTCCCCCAAGAGGATCGATAAGATGCTGTTTTCAAATGTAATTCGCGCCTTTTTGTCGTCGATTTGCTGTTTTGTGATGATACTGGCCCTGCCGAGTCTAGCGGTCGGGCAAACCACTCCAGCCAATCAAGTCCAGCAGGGAAACATGACACGCTCGATGTCGAGTCGTTATGTTCCACGGCACTTGAGACAAGCAGGCGCTCAAAATCCAATTAGAGTTGCCCAAGGTGAAGTTACGAATCCCGTAACAACCGCACCCCTCAACTCAGTTCCTTCGCCAGCAAACTATTTTAGCGCCAATCAAATTGGCCCGGTTCCTAACGGAACCATTGTCGGCAATGGAGTTGTCCAAGGCGGCGTTGTACAGAATGGAATTGTCCAGGGCGGCGTTGTTCAAGGTGGAGTCGTTCATGGCGGAATCGTCCAGGGCGGCGTTGTTCAAGGTGGGATCGTTCATGGAGGCGGTATCATTTCGGGAGAAGTGATGCCGAGTTCTTATGTCGGTTCCGGCTGTGGTGCCGACGGATTTGTTGGCGGCGGTTGCGGCGCTGACGGCGGCTACTTCGATGGTGGTTGCGGCGGTGGCTGTGGCGGTGGCTGCGGTTTTGAGTCGTGCTTTGATGGGCCGGCCAACAGTTGTCGCGATTGCGAAATCAATCGAAGCTGGTGGGTCAACGGCTTGGGCGGACTGATCTACAACTCAGAGTTTTCGTCGGGAGTCCACGGATTCAGCAACCCGGGTGTTTTGGACTCGGGTGGAGCCACGCCGGAGTCTTCCGGTTCCAGTTTCGGATTTCATGGTGCCTTCAACACCGGCCTGCCGCTGTATCGACTGGCGGGCGGACTGTTCTCCGGTCAGTTTGGTGCTCGAGGAGTCTTCTCCAACTTCAACGGTTCACGTTTATCCTTTGACAGTCGTGAACAGTTGTTTGTTACGGCGGGCGTGTTTCGCCGAGTCGACCAGGGACTACAATTCGGTGTCGTGGCTGACATACTCCATGAAGAGTGGTTTGCTGAACTTGATATCGTTCAAATTCGAGGTGACTTGAGCTACGCATTTGGCGGAGGTAACCAATTCGGTTTCCGCTTTACCAGAGGAGTCCAACGTTCGACTTCCGATGCTTTCTTCGGTGACTCTCAGACCATTGGGACCATCCAGGGTGAAGCCTTAAATACTTACCGATTCTACTATCAGCATGTTTGCCCCTGGGGCGGCTACAACGAATTTTATGCTGGCTGGAGCGATGATGATCATGCTGTAATCGGTACGCAGTATGACATGCCGCTGAACAACAGTTGGGCTTTGCAAGCAGGATTTACTTACCTGATTCCAGAAGATGACGCGACGACTCTCGGTGATGACAACGAAGCCTGGAATGTCACCGTTGGTGTGGCCTGGCGACCGCGAGCTCGCAACTGGTATCGCTGGTACCACCGACCGCTGCTTCCGGTTGCCGACAATGGATCGATGATCATTCAGAGATCCAACTAGGTTCGGTTACTTGCAAGGCAAAAATGCAATATAC
>CAZOXC010000252.1:0-5507 GCA_964583205.1 uncultured Pirellulaceae bacterium
CGATAATGTAAATTGGCCAATCACCGATTTGCGCATTGGCGTTGGCATTGATCGGATAAACAATTTCGTTTTGGCCTTCCGGTATATTGACTGTCCCGACCGTGCCCACTCCCGGTGGTCGGAAAGGAAACCGCAGTTGAATTTGTTTGGTGAATCCCTCGTCGCGAGTCGCCACAATTTTGATATTCATCTGGCCATCCCGGACCAGTGGAACCTGCGGCGGCACGATGTCCAGTTTGAATGGCAGTCGCTCGACAACGACGACCGGGATTTTTCGAGTCACTCCCTTGATATAGCTGGCGTTGTTGGGAGTACCCAGCACGAAATCAGCGACATTCAGATAGGGGCCCGTCAATTCGGCATCTACGCGTTTGGCATCCAGTTCAACCAGCTTGCCACCCAGTGGCGCATCTTCGGCAGCCGAAAAGATGATCGGCAGTTGGGGATAATTTCCCAGGGTCGGCGGGCCGGTCATGGTAACCGTTTCGGGAAGCTGGCTACCGTCCACTGCCACAGATCCACTAAAGTTTTCTCGACCAACAACAAATCGAGTTGCAAAGCGTCCGCCCTGGGGAACGAAAATCGATTGGCGATATTGTGAGTACCTGGCAACTCGAGGAATGCTTACGTTGACTCTGGCTTTGGGCGGCGCGATCTCGATCCGGTAAACAAAATCTTCGCCACCGCGGCGCAAGTGATCTCGAACTCGAATGTAGTATTCGCCATCTGCCGGGCATTGCCAGCGCATGTAGGGATCGAGTCCTCGGCCATCATCATTGCCGCCGATGTATTTCTTTTTGGCATCGTAAATGTGGAATACGGCGTCGAGGCTGGAACATACCCGTCGTGAAAAACATTCAATATCATAAGCACCGGCTTTGGCGGTGAATTTGTAAAAGTCCGCTTCATTTTCCGAATGAATAATGCCATTCAAGGCAATTGGTAATTCGGTGTGCAGAGCTTCGTCGAACCCATTGTTGGGTTCGGCTTCCATCAAGTTGGCCAGTTCCGAGCGACGGAAATTGATCGGCGAGGGCGTGACTCCTTGTTCAGTTTGCACAGAAAGTCCAACCGGCGTGCGGGTTTCGGCCTCAACCGTGACCTGTTGGCAAATCTCGCCAGCGGCATCGCCCAGAAATTTGACGTCAATCGTCTCGCCAATCTTTCCTCCGGCCGGGAAAGCTACTGTTGGTCGAGGGTAGTTGCCGACATGCAATCGATAGTGGCAATTCCCATTGCCTCGATAAGCTGTTTCTCGAACCAGAATCGTGTAGTCTCCATCTTCGGCTGCGATCATGGAAATGAATCCATCCTGATTTGTCAGAGCAGAATCATCCGAGACAAACAACTCGAAACGGTCCTTGTCCAGGATGGCGATGAAGGGGTCAAAGAATGCGTTACCCAATCGCATGCCTTCGATCTCGACATTGAGTTTGTCACCTTTTTTCAAACTGACAATGTAATGGTCGACGTCTTCGGTTGTGCAAACTCCATCGACCGTGTGGTTCAATTCAAGTTTCTGAGGCTGATCAAATTCGTTGTTCGGTTCGACTTCAGCGACCGCCGGCATTGCACCCACGAACACCGGACGGAACTCGGAGACACCACTGCGGCAGCGGACTTGGGCGATGTGTTGTCCAATCCGGCAATCTGTGGCGACATTGACGGTGACTTTCAAATTGTTGGCATCGACCACTTCGATGTTTTTGACTTCGATTCCGGTGTCGTACCAGAAGATTTCTTCGGCGTCGTCCAGGCGAGCACCCCGGAACTGCAACACGTGTTCATACCCGCGTTGCACACCTCGCGGCATGATCAAATTTAACTGGGGAGACGCAACACTCGCCAGGTCGCTTGCCAGCAGGCCACCACCCAGAAACAGCATCAAAAACAATGTGCAGCAAGTCGTGAAGCGTGCGCTGCAGGACCAGACGGATAGAATTTTCATTTCGGGCAACCGGAATTTGGAAGTGAGTGTGCTGGAAATGCTAGGCGAGCAGATCTTTTACCACGGTTCCACCGTCAACAATTTCGATAGGACGATCACCGGGAGCCATCAACTCTTTGTCAGCGACAATTCCCAGGCAACTGTACATGGTGGTCGCCCAGTCTTCGACTGTCAGTGCGTTATCCTGCGGTTCGCTGGCCGTGGCATCGCTGCTGCCATAGACGGCGCCGCGTTTGATACCACCGCCCGCCATCAGAGTCGAAAATACTTTAGGCCAGTGATCGCGACCGCCGGTTTGATTGATTTTTGGAGTGCGACCGAACTCGCTGGCCACGCAAACCATGGTCGTATCGAGCAGGCCTCGATTGTCCAGGTCGGTGATCAAGGCGGCCAGCGCCTTGTCAAATCGTGGCAACTGACCTCGCATGCCCCGGTCGATGTTGTCGTGCATGTCCCAACTGCCGTATGTGACCGTGACAAAACGAACTCCGGCCTCAACCAACCGTCGAGCCAGCAGGAATCGGGAACCAGCATCCGAGCGACCGTACCAGTCTCGAGTTTTGTCGTCTTCTTTGGCGATGTCAAAAGCTTCGCGAGCTTGTTGTGAGCTGATCAAGTTGTAGGCGCGTTGATAAAACGTATCGACGGCGTCCAGCGAGTCCGCTTTTTCAGTCTGGTCAAAATGTTGATTAACCACGTCCAGCATTTTTCTACGGCGAGAAAAACGATCCGCATCGACGTTGGATGGAACTGCCAGATCACGAACTTTGAATCCTTTGCGAGCCGGGTCATCACCAAGTGAAAATGCAGCATACGATGAACTCAAGTAACCGGAGCCAGCAAAGTTGTTAGGCTGGTTCGGAATGCAAACATAGGGTGGCAGGTTGTTGCGAGGACCAAACTCGTGCGAAACAACACTACCGATACTTGGATACCGCAGAGCAGGACTGGGGCGATAGCCAGTGAACATGTTGTGTGTGCCGCGTTCATGGGCTGCTTCGCCGTGAGTCATGGCTCGGCAAATTGTCAGCTTGTCCATGATCTTCGCGGTTTGCGGAAGCAGTTGACCGATCCGCACGCCCGTTAAGTTGGTCTTAATGCTCTTCAAAGGGCCGCGGTACTCCAGCGGCGCGTAGGGTTTCGGATCGAAGGTTTCCTGTTGTGCCATGCCACCGGGCAGGAACACATAGATGACACTTTTGGCCGAGCCTTCCTTGCTCTCGTAATGCTTCTGGTCGGCGCGAGCTTCCATGCGGAAAAAGTCGGTCATGGTCAGACCAAGTCCGCCGATGGCGCCGATGGTCAGAGCGCTGCGGCGATTGATTGAGCGGCTGATAAAGTTACCGGGGCATTTCACGGGTTGTCTCCTGGGCTATTTTTTCGCGAGGGAATCTCGCGTGCAAATTTCTCGCGGCTAAACGAGTTGCAGTTCATCTGCAATGCTGAAAAGAATGTGCTTTTGAACTAGAAAAATTTTCCGAGTATCAAATCCCAATTGAATGAAGGTTGTCGTTGACAGTTTCCATCCGTCATTACGAAATAGGACTCGATCCATTCGAGTCAAATTCGCTCACAACGAGTTGTATCTTCCCCTGTTCCTCGAATATGCAAACTATCCAAGAACTCGAAAAAAGTCAACGATTTGGCGAGGTTCTGGATGCTGGTTATGCACAAAACTGCGAGTTTTGGATTCAATCGGAGCCAATCTGCCCGAAATGTATCCTTTTGGCCCCAAATCAATCTCGACGATTGTTGGAACAGGTCCAGCCTGAACGGCATACGTTCTTAAACGCAGACGCTATTGCTTGATCGCCACAACCTTGTGGAAATGCAATTGGACTTCGCCCTCGACCGCTCGACGCACACCTTCTACCAGGCATTGTGGTTCATTGTCTTCCTGCCCGATACGAATCACTTCTTCCAATTCGGTCCCGGGCGGAACATTGAAAGTAGTCTGTTCAATAATCTGATTGCCGGCATCCAGTTCGGGGACGATGAAGTGGCAAGTTGCTCCGTACGTTAACATGCGGTTCGAATAAGCGTCGTGGTAGGGTCGCATTCCAGGAAAACCGGGCAGCAGTCCATGGTGCAGATTGATAATCCGCCCACCGGCAAACCGCCAGACCGTGCTGGCCGGAAGGACTCGCATGTAACGAGCCAGAATCACAAAATCGATCTGATACTCATCGAATAACTCAATCATACGTTCTTCGTTCGGCTGGCCTTTTCCGATATTGATCGAGTGCCAATCGACTCCGAACTGTTCGGCCACGCCTCGACAAGCGTTTCGGTTGCCAAGCATCAATGGAACCTGGGCGCGAATCTGGTTGTCGCGGACGGTTCGTAAAACAGCCAGCGCCGGTTCGGGTCGATAGGTGGTGCAAATTGCGATTCGCGGATTGTCGGCTCGCTCTTCTGCTGACCAGACTCGAACCGAAAGGCCTTTGAGCTGGCCAATTTCCCGCAATGCGTCACGTACTTGATCAAGTCGTTCGGCGGGCAGGTCTATTCGGCAAAGCATGGCGAAGATCTGCTCTTCGTCATGATCGTACATTTGAATTTCGCGAATGTTTGCGCCTTCGCGAGTCACGTAGTGAATAATCGGGTCGGCCAGACCAGCGTGATCCGGTCCGACCGCTGTGATAGTTACCTGCATGGAGGATTCAGTCGCCTTGGTTAACTGCGGAAGATTTCCGGGGCACCGTACTTGCGATGAATTTCATTACAAGTCCGAGGGTCGAGTCGCAGGCCGTGCGCAAGTTCAGACAGATACTTGGCCTCGACATTTTGATCGAGGTCAATCGAGCAGAGTGATATTGCGTAAACCTGTTCTTCCATACCGATCGGAACATTCCAGGTAAAGTCGCGTACGTCGACATCTTGTTTAAACTGGCTGCGAACAAAATCGAGCTCTTCCTGGCTGACGTGGTCCAGATGTTTATAGATGGCTTCCTGTTCATCATTGTCCAGCTTGCCATCAGCCTTGGTGGCATTGACCATTGCACAGATTAAAATTTTTGCCTGCTCGTTAAGTTCCTCTTGCTCGGGAGCGTAGAGCGGCGGTCGGCGATCCGGGCGACTTTGGCTGGGTGCTGGTTGATATTGTTCTCGGCTGCGGCGATTGTGTTCGACAGCGACGCCCAGCAAGTCCTCCAGTGATCGCGAATCGCTGGCGCGACCTCGCACACTGCCTTGCGGTCTGCCGCCACCGTGATGGCTTTGCGATTGTGGCTGTGTTTGCGATTGTCTTCCGCCGCCCAGGATGTCTCGAAGAATCCCGCCGCCGCTACTCTTTGAACTTGAGCGACGACCCAGAATCGAGCCAAGGATATCGATTGCGTCCACTATTAACCTTTCATGCTGTGAAGAATAAGCGTCGATTGAGTCAGCGAGATTATAGGGCAGTGAAGGCGTTATTAAAAAGAGACGGCTTGGAATGCGTTGAAATGAGTCGGTTGCCACGATAATAGGCGATTAGCAACCATATTGTCGCGAATCGTGGTCATTAACCGCGCGTCCAGCAGCACGCCGTTAGGCAGGTATTGAATGTATGTTGGCT
>CAZOXC010000253.1:0-5506 GCA_964583205.1 uncultured Pirellulaceae bacterium
TCCTGGAATGGGCCAAGCGCGTATTGAATTCCAAACCGCTGCAATTCCTGGGTAGGACCAGTTACGTGACCTATCTGCTGCACTGGATAGTCATCGAGCTGGTCTTGTTCTGGCTGGTCAACAGTTTTCCTGATTGGCGCCCCTCGCGATTGCTGTTGGCGATTATTTGCACGGTTGCCGTTTACCCGATTACCTATCTGATTTCTGATTTGGTTCACCGCTACCTGGAAATTCCCTGCATCAAGATTCCCAAAATCTGGCGGCAGGCTCCGGCCGCTGGCTCGACAAAGCAGCCGGTGGTTTGAATATTTGAAGTAAATTCGCATAATGGCCACGATAATCCGAATGGGAATTCGAAGACCCAGCAGTCCTATTGGAGGAAATTCTGAACTGGAGATTGGCATATGAGACCCTATGTAGAACACCGCGGCACACTGGTCCTGGTTTTTGGAATTTTGGGTCTGGTCGTTTTTGCCCCCTTGGGAATATTCGCTTACATTTTTGGCAAGAACGATCTTCGAGAAATGGATGCCGGTCGAATGGATCCTAGCGGCCGGGAGTCAACCAAGATCGGCATGATCCTGGGCATGATCGCCACGATATTGCTGGTGATTGGGGTGTTAATTACAGTTTTGATAATTGCAGCCGCGATTATCATTCCGCTGGTTGCAATAGGTGTCTCGGCAGTCTTGATTTAAACAGCGATCTTGGCCTCAACCGGCTGCAAAGGTTGAACCTCCAGGTCTGCAGCAAGGCGATCTCAGCAAGAGCATCGTGGCAAAGCAATTTGCAACAAGCAGAATCGCAACAAGCAGATCGTAGCAACACAGCGGTTGGCTCCGAACTGATTGGCCCCGAACTGGAAGTTATTCCATCCCGGTCACGATTCGATCGAACACTTCGTCCATGGTGCCGACGCCATCGACGGTCAGCAGCAGTGATTGTTCTTCGTAGAATTCGACCAGTGGTCGAGTTTCGGATTGGAAAATTCCCAAGCGATCGGAAATTGTCTCTTCAGAATCATCGGGGCGAGGGTTGTTGGATTCTTTGGCGCGTCCCAGCAACCGTCGCATCAGTTCCTCGTTGGGAACGCGAATTTCGATTACCCGGTCAATGCCGATAGGCAGTTCTTCCAAAATCGTGTCGAAGGAAGTTGCCTGCGGCAGAGTGCGAGGGAAGCCGTCGAGCAAAAAGCCATCGGCACAGTCGTCTTGCTGAATTCGATCTTTGATGACGCTGACGATCAGTTCATCGCCCACCAGCTTGCCCTGGCTCATCAGCGGCTCGACCTTGCGTCCCAGTTCGGTTCCGTCTTCGATGGCTTGCCGCAGGATATCACCGGTCGAGAGGTGGCAAATCGAGTAATGATTGCAGAGCCGGGTCGACTGTGTACCTTTGCCGGCTCCGGGCGGGCCGATAAAGATTAATCGCATAGGGTCCTCCAATCAGTGAGTCTCGCTGGTGGCGATGATGAAGCCCATGAAGGGCTTGCGGCGAGTATCGCGACCAGCCCTCAGCTTACTCCAGTAATCCTTTGTAATTTCGCATAACCAAATGACTGTCGATTTTTTGTACCAAATCGAAAGCCACGCTGACGGCAATCAGTAGACCGGTTCCACCATAAAAACTGGCGACGGTGAAGTCGACATTCATACTGCTGGAAATCAAGGTTGGAATAACGGCTACCAAAGCCAAAAAGCCAGCCCCGACATAAGTGATTCGTTCGATAACGTTCTCAAGATAGTCGGCCGTTCGTCTTCCAGGTCGATAGCCCGGGATAAACGTACCACTGTCTTTGAGGTTTTCGGATATTTCCTTCGGGTTGAAGGTAATCGCTGTCCAGAAGTAGCAGAAGAAGTAGATCAAAGCGATGTAGGTCAAGTTATAGAGCAGCGAATTCATCGAACCGAATGCACTGCCGATATTGACCAGTGTGTCGCCAAACGCGTTGGCTCCAATCCACACACCAAGTTGTTTGAGCAGCATGGGCGGGAACATCAGCAAACTACTGGCGAAGATGATCGGCATCACGCCAGCCTGATTGATTCGCAACGGCATGTACTGGCGAGTTCCACCGTAGACACGGCGACCGCGCACATGTTTCGCGCTCTGCGTAGGGATTCTGCGCTGGGCGAGCGTGATAAACACAATTCCCAGCACCACCCCCACAAACAGGATCGCCAAAGCAACAAAGGTTTCAATCCCTGTGTTTCCCCAGCCGGCCAATTCAAATTTGGCATTACCCAGCAGGTTGGTAAGGGCACCCGGCATCATGGCGACAATTCCGGCCATGATCAACAAACTGATCCCGTTGCCGATTCCGTATTCATCGATCTGCTCACCGAGCCACATCAGGAACACGCTACCGCAAGTCATGATCAGGATCGCCGTGATCTGCCAATACCAGGTGAGGTTTCCGTCCGCACTGGGCGTACCTCCAGATTCGAACTGCGCGGAAGTCATGTTAAAGCCATCGGAGTTCTTGGCCATCACGACGACCCACAAGAACACCGCACTTTGAATCAGACAAAGGACTACAGTGAGATATCGAGTGTACTCGTTTATTTTCTTTCGCCCGGACTCGCCTTCCTTTTTGAGTTCTTCCAGCGGTTTATAAACCGAACCCAGAAGTTGCAGAATGATCGAGGCCGAAATGTAGGGCATAATGCCGAGGCCAAAGATTGTGGCCTGGTTCAACTGGCTGGCGCTGAATACCGACACCTGTTTCAGGAAAGTTCCCAGGTTTCCGGATTCATTGGCCATCGACGCCATTTGAGCCTGGTCGATCATTGGCAAAGGAATCTGCCAACCGATTCGATATACGGCTAACAAAAACAGCGTCAAAAAGATTTTTTGACGCAGTTCAGGAATTGTGAAAATGATACGGAGTTTTTCCAACATTTTATCAACCGTCCAAGGCTGTTTGAGTCATCTGCCAGTGATTTGCCGAGGCCAAGCTTTCTGGTCCAGCTTGCCGAGTCCCGTTTCACAGGACCCAACTTGAATAGACCATTTTGTTGCGAATATCTGTTTGCAACAAGATCGATTGGGCTCCCGTTAACTGCTGGCGGACTTTTGTTTGTTTTTGACCACTGGCTTCTTGCCGGGTAACTCCACGATTTCGCCCCCTGCTTTGGTGATTTTCTCACGAGCAGATTCGCTAAAGCGATGGGCGGTAACCTTGAGCTTTTTCGTCAATTCACCGTCTCCGAGCACCTTAAGGATGTCATAACGGGCTTTTCCGAGGTTTCTGGCGGCAAGTGTTTCCGGGTTCACGTCTTCACCGTTTTCGAATTTTGCTTCCAAATCGGAAATATTCACGGCAAAAACTTTGAGAGCCCACTTGTTATTAAAACCACGCTTGGGAATCCGGCGAATCATCGGCATGGCTCCGCCCTGGAAGGCGAAGTGTTGGGAAGCACCGGAACGACTCTGTTGTCCCTTGTGCCCCCGACCCGAAGTCTTGCCCATTCCGCTACCGGTACCACGACCGATGCGTTTACGTTTCTTGTATTTCTGGATGCCCTCGTGGACGTCATGTATTTTCATAGCTCAACACCTCGAAGACGTTCGATGTCTTCACGAGTTTGAAGTTGTTCAAGTGCGTTAATGGTTGCCTTCACCAGAGTCACGGCATTGTTGCTACCGAAACTCTTGGTCAGGATGTTTTTGATTCCGGCAGCTTCGCAAACCGAGCGAACGGCCGAACCAGCGATCACACCGGTACCGGGTCGAGCTGGCAGGAGGACGACTTTGGCGGCTCCGAATCGTCCGTGAACTTCATGGGGAATACTGTCTTCGATCAGTGGAACCTTGACCAGGCTGCGATTGGCTTGCTTGGTCGCTTTCTCCACGCTGGGAGCCACTTCGTTGGCTTTGCCATAGCCCCAGCCAACTTTACCGTTGCCGTCACCGGCGACGACCATCGCGGCGAAGCTGAAACGGCGACCACCTTTTACCACTGCGGCACAGCGTTTGATTTTGACCGTTCGTTCGATATTTTGATTTTGTGCGTCAGTTGCCACGTTCGTTCACTCGATTTTAAAAGTGTGTTTCCTAAAACTTGAGCCCGGCTTCGCGAGCAGCGTTGGCCAGTTCAGCTACCCGGCCATGAAACTTGTAGGGGCCACGATCGAAAGTGACTTTTTCGATCCCGGCACTCTTGGCCTTCTCGGCAATCGCCTGCCCAATCGCCTTGGCCGCTTCCACGTTGCCACTGCTCTTGATGCTGCCCGCAATGGCTTTGTCACGCGTGCTGGCCGAGCACATGGTTTTGCCAGTCTCGTCGTCGATCATCTGGCAGTAAATGTGCTTGTTACTGCGATAAACGCTAAGGCGAGGCTGTTCAGCATTGCCCTTGAGGTTCTTGCGAACACGAAAACGCCGTCGTTGTCGTTGCAGGTTGACTCGTTTGAATTTTTTCACAGCTTAACTCTCGTTTGTAATCAGTTCGCAGACTAGAGCCTGCAAGTCATACATGTACCGGGTGCGATTAGGTCGCAGCCTTTCCAGGTTTGATTTTCACGTATTCACCGACATAGCGAATGCCCTTGCCCTTGTAGGGTTCCGGCTTTCGAACGGCTCGAACTTCGGCGGCGAACTGGCCAACCAGTTGTTTATTGCAGCCTTTGACTTCGATATGTGTGTTGTCGGGACAGCTGACATCCAGTCCGCTGGGCACCGTCTTTTTGATTTCGTTGGCAAACCCGACTCGCAAGGAAAGCGTGTTGCCGGACAAATTGCAGACGTAGCCCACGCCATGCAGTTCCAGTTTCTTTTCGTATTTGGTTTTGACACCCATGACCATGTTATTGATCAGGGCTCGCGTGAGACCGTGAACCGCCCGGGCTTCGCGATTATCGCTGGAGCGTTTGACCAGCACTTCGCTACCTTCCACTTCCACCGATACTTCCGAGCGGTGTTCGAAGGACAACTTGCCTTCGGGGCCTTCAACCGAAACGGTCTGACCGTCTACCTTGACGGAGACGCCATCGATAATCGGTACAGGTTGGTTTCCAATTCGAGACATTGTTTTAACTCGCGTTAACTCTTTTCATGTACGGATCGAGATTCAAAAGGCCATTGCCAGTTTGTTCTCTTGCCGAATTCACCCATTACCAGACTTCACACAGCACTTCGCCGCCGACTTTCTGTTGCCGGGCTTCCCGGTCACTCATCACACCTTTGCTGGTGCTGAGGATGGAAATCCCCAGACCGTTCAAGATCGGCTTTAAATCCCTGGCGCTGGAATACACCCGGCAACCTGGTTTGCTGACACGCTTGATATGCCGGATCACCTGTTCACCACTGGGTCCGTATTTCAAGTCGAGCTTCAACTGGCCAACAGGCTTGTTTTCCACTTCGCACCAGTCCCAGATATAGCCTTCGCGTTTCAGCACTTCGGCTACTCCGCGTTTGACCTTGGAAACAGGCATTTCAACATCATGCCGCTCAACACTCACCGCGTTACGGATACGAGTAAGCATGTCGGCGATCGGATCAGTCA
>CAZOXC010000254.1:0-5501 GCA_964583205.1 uncultured Pirellulaceae bacterium
CAGATTGAGCAAGACCGCACTTGCTACTGAAAGAACTGCACGCCAGCAGGCAGGCAACCCAAACGAAAAGTTTGGTGCGCAGCATTATGCGGTATCGACCTGCAAGTTTCATGATGGGTCTTGGGCTTCCGCACAGTAAAGTATCTATTACAACGCGGACAAAATGTGTGCGTCTAATTAATCTGGAATTCACCAGTTGCGGAAAGGCGCATATCTTTACAAGGCATCGACCCAAATATTCGTTACAATTAGGATTAGATTCGGAACCGCTTAATCTTGCGGTTTTTACGCAGTTTAACTTGGGCAACAATCATGCACTTTATCGTCGGATTTTCCTTTTATGTCGTGGCCTTGGTCTGCCTGGCTCTAGGTGTCATTTGGTTTCTCACAGGCAAAGCTCGAATCTTTTATGGCATCATGGTCGAAGGTAAGAGTGCTCGGATTACGGGCGTCATTCTGTTTCTGATAGGCGTTGCCGTTCTGATTTTTGCGGCCGTCATTCTGCCTCGACTAATCCCGGCCGATCTGTTCGAGGTCTAAACGCAGGTTGGATGGCACTCGTCAGTAATCGCGATTTAAGCGTTTAGGCTTCTGCGATCTAAACGCACTCTTTATCGCACTGAATTCTTGAACGGTATCTTCCATCACGCTGATGGCGGGCGATTGTTGTGTTTCACTTCAAGGATCAGTTGAGCAACGCAAATAATTGTTGCGAAGTTGACAAGCGAACAACATCGTCACTTTCCGAACGAGCAATCGTGCTAGTCCAATCGTTAACGATCGAGCTTCTATTTTGGAAACAAGCGACTTTGTATTGACGGCAAGCCTTAACCAGGCCGAAAACTCTTTCATGGCAGGGATGCTGTGAATATTGCTCCGGTAAACTAGTCCCCTTTAGTTCGAAGCTCTCTATTCATGGACGCGCAATGCAAAGCCCTGGTAGCTCGGGGCACATTTGATTCCATTACATCAGGCCAGCGGTTTCAACATCGCCTGGCTCGATTAACCATTGCGTTGTCCCTCTGCTTATCGCAAATACCGCTTGCCAATTTTCGTATCTTTCTGGGTCGATGGTTGGTCAAGAGGGTTTGCATGGGCATTTTCTCTGTGGCGTCGATCTCGCCAGCCATCGCCGCAACACACCCGCCCAAACTGGATACCCGCTACGACTCCACCTCACTCGATCAAGCCTGCGAACAATTGCAGACAGATCGATCGCATCGATACAAACTGCTGGACCAGAGAACTGATCAGCGAAATAGAACGACAGAAGCTATGGTCTCAAGAATACCTGCGGTCTCAAGCTTCCCCGTGGAAACTGCGGAGCAAGAACTCTATTCGGCGTTTATATCAGCCAAATCTTCGCCCATTTCCACCAGCAATGTTTTGATTGCTGTTTCAACGGCCGCTACACCGCCATCGGATTGAGGATTGACGTAACGGATAATTCCCTTGGCATCGATAATATAAATCGCTGGAAACATATTGATGTTCCATTGCTTGTAAATTGATCCGTCAGCCCCTTCGGCATCGCGAAAGTTTCGCCAGGTTACAAACCCTTCTTCTTCCTGTTGGCGGACAACCTCAACTCGATCACCTTCATTGACGCCAAGCAGCGCGAACGGCTTGCCTCTATATTTCTTTACGAGCGACCGCTCGTGAGGCAACATGGCAACGCAGCCGTTTCACCAGTTGCCCCAGAAATTAAGCATCACGACCTTGCCTCGGTAGTCGCTCAAGCTGAACACGTTTCCATCGATGTCAGGAGCCGTGATCTCTGCGACGGGTTTGCCAACCCCCAAATGTTTCAAGGCGAACAGCGGCTTTGCCAGAACATCTTCCAAAGTGCCCTGACCGAAAGCTGCACCAGAGTGTTCCGCCATGACTTCAACAAGATACTGTCGGGCAACGTCGTGTTTTAGCCCAACCGATTTCACAAACAATGCCTTGGCAGTCGCGACAATTCTGACATCCTGATTGTGCTCGATAATCCGCTCGTAAAAACCGGCTTTCTGTTTCTCGGACGCGTAGAGATCAACCGACTCCAGCACGGGAAGAAGCTCGGGACTGCCGGCGTAGTGTTCAGCAATCTGACTTAGCGCACCTACTCGACTACCGCGATCAACCAACAAACTCTGCAATTCGCCTAAAGGCGAGACCCCAGGTTGGTTCGAGGCATTAATAGTGGATGTGTCCGTTTCCGGAACATCGCCGCCCGGTTCTGAACGATTGCATCCACACAACATGGTCGAGCATGCAATTAACAGCAGCATCAGCAATGGCCGGCCGCTTGGCAGCGCGAATGGTACCGCGAATGGCAGCGCGAATGGTCGCGTGAAAGGCAATTTGACGGATGAATCAAAATTCAACATCGTCTCCAACGAGAATAGAAGTGTTCTTCGACGTATGCCTCCATCGTAACCAATCGACCTAAAATCAAAAACAACGATCCGTCAAACCGAATACATTGCCGAGGCACAACTTTTGACTCGACCCCATTCAGCCTACTGTTCGCAGGATGCCTCAAGTTGTTTTCCGCATGGCTGTTTTCCGCATCGTGGCACAACCGAACATTTTTGCTTGTCAGTCCTCAGTGCAACAGCTTTAAGGCAGAGAGCATCCGCTATTTGTCCGATACGTCGTAACAATACACGATTTCCTGGTCTCGCAAGTAAAGCTTGCCGTCCACGACGACCGGGTGTACCCAAATCCGACCCTGTGGTTTGCGACGATCGGTTTGTGGCTCCAGAGTAAACCGGCCTTTTTCAGACCATCCGGAAGACACAGCATCGATCAGAACCACGGTTCCCGTCGATTCACTAACGCAGATGAACTGGCCGTTGGCATATCCGATTGCGCCTTTGCCAAGCCCACCTTCTTGATTGTCCATTTTTTTGAAATTCCAAACCATCTCGCCGGTTGTCCAATCCTGGCAAACCCAGCCAACTCGATCCGAGTAGCCGTAAAGATGATTGTCGACTTTGATTACACCGCCATGATGGTTCTTCATCGTGGTGTTCTTCCAGACATCACTGACCTCGTTCCCTGAACCCACTTTCACTTTCTTGGATCCAACGCCGTAACCGCTGGAAATATAGACTTCATTGCCTTCGATAATCGGAGTAGGGATTACCGCCGTGCGGCCCGGCCAGTCAGACTGCCATAGCAAATCACCATTCATGGAGATGCCCAACAGCTTTTTTGCCATCAACTGCACATACTGCAACTGGCCATTAATTTCGGCTTTCATGATTGACGAGTAATGAGCGACTTCGGTGTTTCCACTCAGCTGCCACTTCAATTCGCCAGACTCTTTATTGAATGCGGCAACAGCACCTTGAGATCCACCTGGAGTACAAACAACCTGGTCACTATCGACGAACACAGATTCGCTGTATCCCCATTGAGGAATTTTGCCACCCAACTCTGTTAAATCCTGGCTCCATATTTTGGCACCGTCTTTAAGGTTTAGACAAACAAGTTTGCCGCGAGCATCCAGCGCGTAGACTCGATCAGCATCAATGGTTGGTGTACCCCTGGGGCCGCCACCCCAGCGATTTTCATAACCTCGGCCCGTCGGCGTCGTCCAGATCGTTGAACCAGTATTAGGATCAAGCGCCGTAACGAATTGCTGGCCATCTTCTTCGCCCATGGTGACCAGAAAGTCCTGCACTACAGCAAACCCGGAATAGCCCAACCCACCTTTTCGAGAAATCCATAGTTGCTCGGGACCACCACTGGGCCATTCCTGCAACGTGTTTTCGGCGCTACCAATGTCCGTCCGATCGGGACCCCGCCATTGTGGCCAGGATTCCTCCTGCTGCGCCAGAAGTGCGGAACCGGTTAAGCACGCTACCAATCCAGCCAAAACGCCAACCAACAAAAACCGACTCATAAAACAGACCCTCGTAACAAATGAAGCTCGTAACAAATGAAGCTCGCCAGAAGAATTCCAAGCAAAAAGCATGTCTCCGGATTCAGTCTAGCCAAAGAATCGAGAACACAACAGTAACGAGATGTTTCCCCAAGTCCATTTTTCTTGTGACTGCCACAAAAAAACCCGACCTGAGAATTGGCCGGGCTGAATTCATTTTTGGTCTCACAACACTCACTGGAAACTCGTCTTAACCAGCGTCGTTGTTGATCTCAGCACTTGCTGCTGCCCAAACGTTGCCGATCGTGCCAGCAGGAATAGAGTTATCAACCTGTCTACCAGTCTTTTGCGGTCGATTCATCCATGGGCCCCAATTTACCTTCAACCGACTTGAACAATTCTTCTGTTGAATACAACTTGCCCCCAGTCATCACCCATTTGCCGTTACGAGTATTCCGGATTTCATCCAGAGGGTTCCCAGACACCACAAATAGATCCGCCGATTTCCCAACTTCGATCGAGCCATGTTCTTCGCCAAGCCCAATCGCGGTGGCGCCGTTCAAGGTCGCGATCTTGATCACCTCGGCAGCCGGAATCCCCGCACGCACCATGATGTCCATCTCGCGGTGTACTCCGAAACCAGCCAGGAAATTACCGTCACTGAAATGGTCGGTGCCCAAGGTGATCTTGCCGCCCGCCTTCCAGAATTCCAGGATCGTCTCCTGCTTGACTCGATAAATTTTTTCAAATCGCTCAACAGGCCGATGAGCAGAACGCTTGGCAACTTGCTCTTGAACATAAGGAGTAAAAAATCGCTTTTCATCCGTCCATTGATCGTACTCTTCGCCTCGCACTCCATAGTAACCGTAGGCCGAAATGGTCGCATCGAACCAGGTGCCCTTCTCCAAATACAATTCAACGATCGATTTGAATTCGGGCATGTCCACCGTCAAATTCGGTAACGACGAATAAGCCGACTGGCTGTCAGGCAACGCATCACCGCCCAGAAAATGCTCGACTCGATCAATCCCCATCTCAATGGCATCTCGCGGATTTACAGAATTTCGATAACCGCTGTCCAAGTGCCCGGTCACCGTAAGACCATGCTCATGAGCGGCTTCAACGAGAACCTTGAGCGAATCAGGATCAATCAACTTGGCCTTAACGCCGCCGATCCCGGTCTTCTTCCAAAAAGCCACTTCCTCGCGAATCGTGTCCGCGTCCGGTTTGTTCTGCCGCCAACCAGGTCGAGCCAATCCGTAGTAGGGACCCGACGTCAACAAACGAGGCCCAGTTTGCGTGCCAGCTTCGATGCTCTTTCTTAACTCGAACATCTTTTCCGGCAAGTACTCGCCGCAGGAAAACGTGACCGTCGCGCCGTTGGCCGAAGTCGCGTTGACGGCACCAACCGTCAAAACGTCTCCATCGGGATCAGTATCATTGGCAACCAGCGATGCAGCGGTAATCGAGAGCGTCTCGGTGTCCAGAACGGAGAAGCCCGCGTCATTGACGGCTGTCGGGTCGAGGTTCGACGTCACGGCAATATCGACCAGCGCGGAATCCGTCGCCGAGTTTCCGTCGCTGACCTCCACCGTAAGATTTGAATCAGTACTATCGACTAGCTGTG
>CAZOXC010000255.1:0-5476 GCA_964583205.1 uncultured Pirellulaceae bacterium
GGATTACTATCACACCGATTCCAAGTGCAAATACTTCCGAGCCATTGATGAGCCTTTGCAGTTCACCGCTCATTTCATAAATGGTGTAGTTGCGAGCTACATACCCATCCAGAAACTGCACTCCAAATCCACCCAGCAACAACAGCGCTACCGCGACAAGAATCCAGCGCAGTCCCGCTGGCTGTTCAGGTCTCAATAGTTGTGCTTGAGGATCAGTCGTCATGGTTTGGACGCGCAGCTTGTTTGCCGTGGAAGAAAATCACTCGAACATTTACCAGCGCGATTTGGTGTATCGCAATGATTCAACGCGCGGATTATTCAAGAATCACCAGAATCATGCAAGCTTGATTATGCAATCACATAGCTGTGCCGGTTCAGGCGATAGGCGGCAGCAAACTCAAGCAGTCGGCCTAGCTGGCATTCGCCCTGCGAACTCGCTTGTACACCATTCGCAAGATGACAAAACCGATGCCAATCGCAACCAGTACGATCAGAATCACAAACACATTGGCCACCAGAAAGACTACAAAGTCTTCAAAGCCGGTTCGAAAATTGGCCAGCGAGTTTTGCCAGGCATTGGACGTTCGTCGAGAAAGAGTCTGAACCTCGGGCGGCTGATAATTCTTTTCTTCCCAGATGCTGATATTCACCGTCGTCATCGATGTGCGATCGACCAGGAATCGCAAGCGACCTTCCATTCGTTCGATATCTTCACGAACTCGGGCAAGCTCTCTTTCGACTTCAATCACGTGCTGGATTTTGTCATCGGGACGATCCAGCAATTCGATGATGCGTTCTTCAAGTTTCTTTTTGTTGGCGATCCTGGCCTGGATGTCAACAAACTCTTCCGTAACATCCTGAGCATCCTGGTTTTGCGAAGCTGGAACGCCCAGATTGGAAATCGCCTTAAGAAAGCTCTCGTAGTTTTCCACTGGAACTCGCACGACCCAGTAGCCACTACGGCTGGTGCCTCGCATGCGATCGAGATTCTCTGATGCGATGTAACCGTTGTTCTGCTCTACAAGTTCACCAAGCTGACCGGCAACGCCTGAAAAATCTTCCACAACGATTTCAGTATCGGCGGTATAAATGATCTTCCGTTTGTTTTTCGCTGCCTGAGTTCCAGGAGTTTTGTTGCCCTTCGACAACACCGTCGCTGACTCAAATTCCATATCGAACTCGGCAAGCTCGCTTCCGGCAAGCTTTTCGTCAGATGCTTCAGTACTATAAAGCCTGGCAGAGCTATCATTGGATGAAAGATAATCACTCGAGCATCCGGTCGTAGCAAAAAACACGACGAAACAGATAAGCAATTTAATCGCAGATGGTATTTGAGAATTCATTTCAGGCTTTGCATTGAGGAACTGATAGGGCCTTTGACGAGTGTCGCCCGCTCAAGTTCCCTTGTAAGCCGGAAATTCTTCGGAATTGAATTTGTGGTCGGGAATGTTAGATAAGTGGCCGATGGTTCCGCGCCGGAATCAGTCTTCGTACGAATAGGAAGGTCGGCGTCGCCGACGTCTACGACGATGGCGGGAAGTCTCAACTTCGCCCTCGGTAAACCAATATCCACCCAGCACTTTGTAGCAAGTCAAAATGACCAGTGCGCCGGCGGTCCCGACAAAGAATCCTTTGACGCTGACCGGTTCGATCGTTTCAGTCCAGTAGAAGTACTTCAGCAGCGCACAACCAATTAGTGTGCCCACAATGCCCATCAGAATTGTGGCGATCGAGCCACCTGGATCTCGTCCAGGCATTAAGGCTTTGGCTGCCAAACCTACGACGGTTCCGAATCCGATCCAGGTCAGTCCCAGATTCAAGTATTCCTGAAGTTGTACCATGTCCATAGTCGCGTCCTTGCTTGGTCAGCTTGAGTGCGCCATCGAAATTTCTGGACCATCTGCATGAAAGATCCAACCGTATTCATTTCAATCGACGCTTGTCAAAAAATTCACGAAATCCTGACTGCGAATCATTACCAATTGCCGAGTACGGGAAACTGGCAAAATTGACAGCAATCGTTTTAACAAAACGTCCCAAATTCACCCAACACCATTTGGGCGGACAAACTCACAAAATTCGCCAGCAAATTTCACACAACCGGCGATAATCTCGATCTTCGATTTGACTTGGTTGGCCATTTGTTCGAAAATTCAAACAGGGGTCAGATCGAACTGGAACAGAAAATGATAGCACTGCAATTTTCACGATCTTGGGTAATCGTCCTGGCAATCACTTTTTGCTTTGCGCTGGAAACGCGCGGGCAGACATTGATTAACACTGCGACGCCATTCAATAACCTCAACTTCAACAACTTCGAACGGTTGGGAGTTGACTTTGGATTCTCGTTGCAGGGAGGGCAGGGACCCGGCTCGAACATTACCGGTTTGTTGCCGGGTGGTAATATCACACCGAATTTGAATTTCACTCAGGGCAGTTTAGGATCGGCGGTTCCGGCGTTTGGGAATTTCGATCCCAATGCATCCGGTCGATTTGGATTTCGTAACCAGAGTGGCGGAAACAGTTTTGGACTGGCGTTTGATCTGGGGCAGGGATCAACCAGCACGTTTACCAATACGACTCCCAATGTAACGACTTTCAATGGTGCTTCGGGTTCTGTATTCGATGCATCTTTGACCCCATTCGTAACCAGCTTCATTCCGGTTTTGGGCCAGCAGAATCCGTTTCAAAACGTGGGTCCGCACCGCCCGATTTATCCGGAGCGAATGAATATCAGTCCGCAAATGTTGCAAGGATTCTCGGATGCCGAGTTGTTCGGTCCGCGCGACGCCGCGGGTGCAAGCTCAGCCAGTGGACAAGGCGGTTCTTCCGGTGGTTCAGCATCCAGTCAGGTTAGCTCGGCGGCTTTGGGTTCCCGAAGTGTTAACGCGATCAAAGAGCAGCGCGCTCGAGAATTGGCAGTCGCGAATTCAGCTTTGCGGACGGAAATCGACCAGTTGATAATCAAGGCAGACGAGGCCAAATCCAAAGGCAAAATCGTTTTGGCTCGATTGTACTACCGCAAAGCTTTGCAAAAGATGCAGGGCGAGCAGGGATTCAAAGACTTGAGCAATGCTACCAAGCTCAAATTTGATGAAGTGAATTCGAAGAAGGACTAAGCCGCGTCCGTATTGTTCTGTTACTGGTTTTGCGCTGGTTTACTCGGGATATTTCAGGCGGCTCACGAACTCGCTCCATTCTTGTTGGAATCGATCCATGTCTGTTCGTTTCAAAATGGTCTGTAGAGTTTCGTAGCCGGTCGGGTCGTCTTCGACGTTGGCAACAAACGATTTGTAGTAATCGACCAACAAGCCTTTTTCCTGCAGGTAGTAACAAAGGTATCGCGCCTGAGCGTAATTGGTTCCGCTGTCTTCGTTGTAAAATTCGCGTGTTGTGGTGGCGGTAAGTTTCTGGAATGTGGGCAAAACGTCTGACTTGATGGCGATTTGCAGACCTCGCAATCGCCAGTTGGTCGAACCCCAGATGTGACCATCTTTATCCCGACACTGCTCGTACAGAGAGGCCAGCCCTTCGTTGAACCAGGACGGGCAACTCGGAAAATTGGATTCGATAAAGGGGTGAACAATTTCGTGAACCAACGTTCCACCGCCCGTGGAAATGTTCATCACTAGAGCTCGGTTGGAAGACGAGTAATATCCGTAAGGCGTCCGTGGTTTTTGTCCGAACAGCTCTTCGGCATTTGTTTCGTAGCTGGTTTTGTCTTTGAACAACCAGATATCAATAATGTGATTCGGTTGTTTGTCAAAGTAATCCTGCTTGATGCGGTCAACCGCCCATTTGACGGTCCGCTGGGAACGCCACTCGACCATTTCTGCAGATTCATCGCCAATGATCACGAAGGGTTTCTGGATAACGATTTGGAAGTCGCCAGCCGGCAGTCGCTTTCGCAAATCGGCAATATGCGCTGTGAATGCGGTGTCGGAAAACGTTTGATCGGTTGACTGGTGGGTCGAATTTGTCGTCGACTCTTGTGCGACCAGTTGATTCCAGAGCAAACAAACACTCATAATGACGCAGACAAGTATTCGGATCGGCATAGCAACTCCCATAGGTTAGTGCTTGATTTTAGAGTTGTTTTCGAATCAAACCATAGGAATCTTCTGTAACAAGGTGGTAACGGGACCGGATGTCATTAGTTCCTCGAATTAAATTTGCTTCGGCATTTTCGCGAAAACTTAGTTTGCGAGACGCGTTGGACGATGCGCTGGGGGAAGTTTCCGACCTGCTTGATGCGCCAGCGGACTTGGTGTTTGTCTTTTTTTCCTCGCAGTTTGTCAGCGAGTTGGATGATCAGTTTTTTCGAGTATCTCAGGCGCTTTCCACGCAGAACGTCGTGGGCTGCACGGCCGAGTCGTTGATCTGCGATCGAAATGAAATTGAGTTTGAGCCGGGCGTGGCAATCTGGGCGGCCAGTTTGCCAGATGTCGAAATTGAACTGTTTCACTTGATGTTCGATCGCGAAAAGGATGGAGGGGCGTTCCTGGGTTGGCCTGAAAAATTGACCGGCGACTGGCCCGCGGACAGTTTTCTAATGACGGTCGCCGACCCATTCAGCTTTCCAATGGACGTGCTGCTCGAACGACTCAATAACGATCGTCCTGCCACAAAAATCGTTGGAGGCATGGCCAGTGGAGGAGCGGCGCCCGGAGACAGCCAGTTGGTTTTGGGTGACAAGATTTTTGACCGCGGCGCAGTGGTTGCTCATATCAGTGGCGATATCAAGATGCAAACCGTACTATCGCAAGGTTGCCGGCCGGTGGGCGAGCCGATGGTGATCACACAAGCCGAAGGTAACATCATTCAGGAACTGGGTGGCTTTTCGGCACTTGAGAAACTCAAGTCCACGTTTGAGGTCTTGCCGACTCGCGAACAAAAATTGATGCAAACCGGTCTACACATCGGTCGCGTGGTCGATGAGTTAGCTGATAACCTGGCGGCGGGTGACTTTCTGGTCAGAAACGTGATTGGTTTTGACGAGCAGTCGATGGGTGTCGTGGTTGCGGACTACTTCCGACCGGGCCAGACGGTCCAGTTTCATATTCGAGATCATGAAACCGCGCACGTTGATTTACAACGATTGCTCAGCGAAAAGTCACGCGGCAAAGATCGGCTGTTGGGCGGGCTTGCGTTCTCCTGCAATGGGCGGGGAAGCCGCTTGTTTGAAACTGCCGGTCACGATGCGAATTTGATTCAGGATTTTCTTGGGCCGATTCCTGTGGCTGGTTTCTTTGCTGCAGGAGAGATTGGTCCGGTGGGCGGCAAGAACTTCATGCACGGATTCACAACCAGTTTGGCCCTGTTCGAGCGCAAAGCTTGATCGCAGTTTCAAAACCAGGCATCAATGGATTATCTAAAATACAATCGAGAAGCCTGGAACGAGCAGACTCGTTGCGGCTGCGAGTGGACTGTTCCAGTTGACCAGCCAACGATCGCCAAAGCACGTCAGGGTGAATGG
>CAZOXC010000256.1:0-5472 GCA_964583205.1 uncultured Pirellulaceae bacterium
GTCAAAATGGTTTGATTTGGCATTGGCCGGCCTTTAAAAAAATGTGGCGACACGCAACCCGTGGGCCACGTGTCACTCAACAATTATAGCTGATAGCGAAGTTTATCGTTTTGATTGTTTAGAAGACTGGCTGTCGCCCGAGTTTTTTGCCGAATCAACAGCTTCAGGTTGTTTAACCAGAATGTGCTGGCCATCGATTTCAATGATTACATCACCATCCAGGGCCAATGTATCCTGCCGTTCCTGCTCAACCAGCTTCCAGGCGATTTCCAGGAATTCCGCTGATCCGAATTCGACAGTTTGGTCTGGCTCGATTTGTTTTTCGCTTTTCAACATGTTGTTGCCGACCCACCGACCGTTCCGTTTGTAGTAGGATCCAACTCGACACTGTTGCACGTTGTAAACCGAAGCGAGGCTGCCATCCGCACAAATGTAAATATTGCACTTGTTACCCCAGCTCTGCTCGCGTTGAAACTTGTTATTAAATTCCTGACTGACTGACGCCAATCCGCCACGAGTATTCATGGCACGGTCTTTCAAATTGCCTGCCGCCTGCTGCAAAACCTTTTCACTGTCTGCCAGGTCAGTTCCTTCTTCAGCCAGAAACGAAGTGTACTCGGTGATGATTCCGAATTCTGTCGACAGGCTGATGATCTCGTCAGTAATTTCTTTCAGACGAGGGTCAATCCGAGTCGAAGCAACCTCAGTTCCAGCACCGATGCCACCGGCTTGATGGTGCCTACCGGAAACTTGTTGAGCTTGTGACTCGCCTCCCATGTCGCGAATCTGATCAATCAGTCCGGCAATCCTGCGACTGGCCCACAACCGACCGACAAAAGCGTTTTTGACCGTCTGTCGTTTCGGCAGCTTGAATTCCAGTTCAAACTTGCGATCTTTACTCCCCTGCTGGCCTTGCAGAACCATCTTGAGTGGCTTGTTGCCACGATAGCGTCCCAGCACGATCAATTGATCACCATCGTATAAGTCAGGCAATTCACCTGGCAGAATATCGGAAACTCGGCGACTCTGTTCGCCCTGCTTGTTAACCGCAAACAACTCAGGAGTGGTCAACGTCGGTCCATCCAGGCCTTTGAATACCAGGCTGACTTTGGTTTCGACATCTTCATTCGGCATCACAAAGGTCGAGAATGCTCGAGTCGATCGAGCGAGTTTGTCCAGCAAGGGAGTATTCACATCGTAACCGACACCGAAAGTAAACAGCCTTCGCGAGTGTTCGTTGGATTCCGTCGCCAGTTTGCGAATATCGGCTTCATTCGTGTTGCCTTCGGTCGCCAATCCGTCGGTCAGGAACATCACGATCGGCAACACGCCCTCGCCAGGCTCTTGCACAAGTGCCGTTTGCAGGGCGTCATAGATATTGGTTCCATCCCGAGCAATCAGGCTATCGATATAGTCTGCAGCTTCTTTCACTGACTGCTTGGTCTTCTTAACTGGATTTTCTGCAAAGGATTCGACTTGATTGTTGTAGGCAATGATATTGAACGACTCGCCCATCTCCAGACCGTATAAGACTTGTTGCTCCGATTCCTGAGCCTGCTCCATTTTTTCGCCTCGCATACTGCCCGAACGGTCGATCACCAGGGTCACTTCACGTTGCGTTGTTTCTTCGATTTCCAGTCGCTCGGTTCCCGCGCTGGACAACAGCAAAAAGTAGCCGCCCTTGGCATCTGCATCCGGGTAAGCAAACATCGAAGCAGTTACACCTTTCTTTTTCAACAAGTAAGACAGGTAAAACGGACCGGGTTCGCGAGCCGAAGATTCAACGACACTGGCTTTGATTAATTTTTTTCCAGTCGCAACGGTCGTGATTTGATGCGAGGGAGAATAAACCGCTGCGATCGATGATTTTGATTTCAACTGAAGATTGATTTCCCAGGGAGTTGAATAGGTAACGTTGCCACTTCTGGGCAATTCATAGTCGACTCGAGTTCCATCAACAGACTTGAGAACCTGTTCGTAAACAACTTTGACTTGCTGCTTTCCATTGGGCTCGACAGGGAACACGGATGAACGAATCAAGTTCGAACCGGCAAACTCCAGCAACGCCGGATCCTTGAGCCGAGACACAATTTCGTTGAACGCTTGCCGAGCGACTCTGGCACTCAGCAATTCAGCGCTTCCGGTTCTTCCTTTGCCCAAGAAATCAAAACCGGTCACGGCTACATTCTGTGGAACTGGAATCAACACCTCCGCCGTCTGGCGCGAGCTTGATTGGTTTTGCAAATAGATGTTCAAAGTCGTGGTGGCGATCTGCTCGTCAATCAGGATATCGGCGGTGACCTTTTCCACCACCACATGGCGATTGTGTGGATTGGACAGTCGGTAGCATTGGGGAACAATCACGTTGTCAGACCAGGCGCGGTAGTCGGTTGTTTGCGCCATGAGGTTCGGAGCAAGTTGACTAGCACAAGCCGCGACCATCAGTGCGACGAGACAGAGTTGGATCGAATTCAGTTTCACGATTGTGTTCCTCCACAAATGCTTGGGCTCAAATGAACGGGCACGACAATGCTCCCGCCACGATTGAATCTTACTCACTTATCGGCCAGAACCCTGTAACGCCCGTGTAACTGCAAAATGCCCGTTTTTTGCGGCTGAAACACGTTCCGTTGTAGCGACCTTTGCAGAACAGGATGGACGGAACACAATGATTGGCAGAATTAGCAACCCGATACCAACTCGCCAGGCATCTCAGAACATCTTCATGAACACAGACACGACGGAAACCGCCAGCCGACTCTTGATCGCTCAAAAATCAATCGAGTCGGCTCGAGCCTACACGCTGACCTTGCTGGAAGACTTGCAAGACGACGAATACTTCTGGACTCCCGCAGGTTGCGAAACACACATTGCCTGGCAAGTTGGCCATATCGCTTACGGACAATACGGATCGGTCCTGTTTCGCGGCCGCGGACGGAAACTGGAAGACGGTGACTTGTTGAGTACCAAGTTCAGAAAACAGTTCGCCAAGTCCAGTACTCCAGCCGCCAAAGATAAGACACTCGACCTGCAGACCATCAAAGATTCATTTCAGCGAATTTATGAACAATCCCTCAAAGAACTGCCGCACTTCGACGAACACTCGCTGGATGATCCAATCGAGCCTCCGCATGCCGCATTTGCCACAAAATATGGCAGTTTAATCTTTGCGGCTCACCACGAGATGCTGCACGCCGGACAAATCGGTTTGATTCGTCGCCTGATGGGAAAATCGCCGGTGCGTTAAACAGACTTTTCGTGTACTGTTGCAACGCAGATCAGCCGCAACCGAAGACCGCGCCGGCATGTAAGGAATCTAGAATTGAAGGCCATTGTTGAAACCGAGTCGCTCACCAAGAGCTACCCAGCAGTAACTGCGCTCGACAAGTGCACTCTGCAGGTCCAGGAAGGATCCGTGTTCGGCTTGCTGGGCCCCAACGGCGCTGGAAAAACGACCCTCTTGCGATTGTTGCTGGGATTCCTTCAGCCCACTTCCGGGTCAGCCAGAATCGCCGGGCTGGATTGCTATCGAGACTCGGTAGCCGTACATCGACACCTTACTTACCTGCCAGGCGATGCCCGATTGTTTCGCACCATGCGAGGCACTCAGGTGCTCAAGTTCTTTGCCGGCGTTCGCAAGTCCGCCAGTCTGGAAAAATCACTCGCTGTGGCAAAACGACTGGAACTCGATTTGTCGCGCTGGGTTGGATTCATGTCCACCGGAATGCGACAAAAACTGGCGCTGGCAGCCAGCTTCGCAACCGAGACCGATCTGGTCATTCTGGATGAACCAACCGCCAACCTGGACCCAAACGTACGGGCTGAAGTCATGAAAATGGTTGCCGAGGCCAAACAAGCCGGTCGCACAGTCATTTTTTCCTCGCACGTGCTGTCCGAAGTTGAAGACACTTGTGACGAAGTCGTGATCCTTCGCAAAGGCCAGCTTGTTCATAAGCAATGCCTGAACGACCTTAAACGACAACACCGAATTCGAGCCAACACATTGGGAGAAATCAAGAATACACCGGATTCTCTGGATGTCGAAATCAAACCCAACGGTGAATTGCGGATTGAAACTCCCGGCGATCTCTCGCCGATCTTGAAATGGCTCTCCGACCAGCCGATTGATGACGTGCGAATCGAACCGGTTGGCTTGCGAGCCGTCTATGACCGATTTCATAGCGAGGAGAATATCTCGCCGTGAATCGTTCACTTATCAAAAAATGCCTGGGCGAAACCGCGATCCTGTTTATCGCGGTTGCAATTGCCCTGCTGATTTTTTCCTGGTTCCGAGTATGGATCGTTAGTGAATTGGACGTGTCCAAATTCACGATGATCATCAAGATGCTTCCAGAAGATTGGCTGGACTATACCTCCGTTGGTTTCGAGTGGCTGGTAACGTACCTGGGCCGCACCGCCATGACGCTGGATGAACCCTTCCTGGTCATGTTAATGGCGATGTTCGCCATCGTGCGCGGAACCGATGTCGTCAGTGGCGAAATTTCACGCGGCACCATGGAGATGATTCTTTCTCAACCCGTCAGCCGGCGACAAGTTTTCTGGACGCCCGTGCTGTTTACTTTGATCGGCATCGTTTTGCTTTGTGGAGTCGTCTGGTTTGGAATGACGCTGGGCGTCTACACCAGCCAGGTCAAGGAATCCACTTACCCTGTTTTCAAAGACCCGATTTCCGGCATCGAGATTCCCAACATCACGGCGGATCCAATCGAAGAAACTAAAACACCAATGCGCGAACGGGTTAACCCGGTCTATTTTCTGCCCGGCATCACGAACCTGTTATTCCTCAGTTACTTTCTGGTCGGAATCGCAACTTTGTTTTCGTCGATGGATCGATTTCGCTGGCGAACACTCGGCATTGCCATCGGCTTTTATATGATCTCAGCCATGGTAAAAATTATCGCGATGCCCTCCGACTTGTTCCGCTGGGCGCAATATCTGTCGTTTTTCACGCTCTACGAACCCGAGTCATTTGTTCTGCAGGCTGAATCAAATTGGAGCAGCCAGATTTACCTGCTGAACTATTCGGAGTCCGGTGAATTGATGGGCTTGGGGCCACTAGGCTACAACTTGATCCTGTTTCTACTGGGCTCGATCTGCCTGTTTGCGGCCATGCAGATTTTCAAAAAGCGTGACATTCCGGCACCAGTCTAAAATTACTGGCCCAAGCTACTCGTTCTGGCCAGAGCTGCTCGTGCTGTCCCAACCAAACTTACGAATCGCATCTAGAGCTACAACATTCAGTTCCTGCTGTTTTTCATGAGGGGTTGGATTGTAGGCCAGTCGCTCTAACAGTTCTCGATATTCCCCCGCAAGCTCCTCGGGAAGTTCGGCAATTACAGAATCGATACAACTGTAATGCCAGCTGAGATCGCTACTGGTAAGCGCTTCATTGAGTGCCGGAAACATCGGTCGACCAATCGATACCAGAAAAGGCGCGAGCCGTTTGGCAAC
>CAZOXC010000257.1:0-5458 GCA_964583205.1 uncultured Pirellulaceae bacterium
CCCTCCGCCTCGTTCACCGCCTCGTTGGCCGCCTCGATCACCGCCTCGATCACCGCGGGATCGATCACCATCGCGAGAGGGCGGGCCTCCAAATCGTCCACCGCCTGCAGGGCCACGGCCGCTGCGAGCCGCTCGAAATGCTTCATTCATATCGTGAGGAATAATGTGAAACACAGATTCTTTGTCCTGGTAGATTGAGTAGTCACTTGCCCGAGTCCAGAAGCCGTCACTATTGCAAGTGGCGACATCGACCGCCAGAAACCAGAGGGCACCATCCACATTCAGGATCGGTTCAAGTGCCGCCGGCAATTCATCAATTGGAGTCTCGTTCAATACCTTGCAGAGGTTGACCAGGTCGTTCCAGGATTTTTTCTTGTCCGCAGATTTGATTTCGTACCGTTGCCGATATTCTTCCAGGTCCTCGCCAAGATAACGAAGCCCACCGTCGCCTCGTGGACTTCCGCTCACCTTCCAACGGGCACCCTTCCTGGTGTCGTAATATTCCTTGATAAAGTCCTTATTGAATTGCTGAACATTCGCATAGATTCCCCAACTCCGCCCATTCACAACGACTTTGACAAAATTGACTTTAGGAGCCGGTATCTGCTGGTTGGCAATTTGCGAATAAAGATAGGAACTCATGAACGATGAATCGCCATTGCAATTCAAAAGGTTCAGTGTCTTGTAACCGTAGAGCCTTTGATCTTCGTCAACGACATCCATCGAAAGATTGAAAGAACGCTTGGAGCCTTCGGGGATCATAAAGAATGACGAGGCGCCCCGGAAACGAGCACCAATGTTTGGGTATTCATTGCCATCGACCGTCAATTTTGCCAACACCTCAACGTCCGAAAATTTGAAATCGGCAAGTTCAGCTTCCCAGTCATCCGACTCAAATTCCAGGAACAACGTGCGGAGGATATCCTGATCGTAAAGATCGGCATCGGGGTAAATCGCAACGTCACCTGGTTGGACTTGCGGACCAGGCTTTCCAACCGGTCGATTCCTCGACCCGCGACCGCCTGGACGGCGAGCACGATTGTCCGAACTCTTCTCCAGTGAAGCGCGAGCCTTTTTTCTTTCCTCCGCATCAAGGTAGCCGTTTCCGTCGGAATCAAATTCCTCGACCAATTCGACTGTCGCCTGTTGGGGCCCTCCGCCGGGCCCGCCAAAGTTTTGCGCATGGCAAGATGAATTGCAAAACCAAATGCAAACCAGGGATAGCAAAATAGTGACTGGGCCACTGATAGACTTTAACACGATATATTTCCTACTCGATACGAAAGCTCCACAGACTTATACGTATTGAATCACGGGACTCGACTGACAAGGTCGTTAAATCCGACAATTTTTTAAGACCGGCAATCTGCAAGCTCTCGTTGAACCCCGGAAACCGGCCGAATGGGTGGAAAAGACAAGCATACCGTGCTGGGTTCCAATCTTAAACAGGCGACTTCGCTTCCAGCCGCGTTCAAAGAAATGCCACCTCTGATCGCAGAATTTGAGACTGCGACCGTCGCGACTGCTAATTAACTCCAGCGATGATAGGCGGGATGGCCGGGTTTAACAGCTACGAAACAAGCAGTACAAGTGGCCGTTTTCTTCCCCCCAAAAAGGACGGCTCCAGCTACCCAATATTTATTGCCATCCGTTTCGGTGACCGATGCTTGAAGCTCAATCGACTCGGTCGCTGGTGTCGGTGCCAGGAAACTCACCTCCAATTTCGCGGTCACCGTGCAAGGCAATTCTTGTAATTTCAATTCTTCCATCGCATGGGCTAACGCCGCCCAATTGCAGTGGCAATCCAAGAGTGTGCTGACGATGCCTCCATTCAGGAATCCACCAAACGCCTCCTGGTGCGGCTGCCCAAGATACTCGGCCCGAGTGACCCTGGTCTCGGCATCGTAAAAACTTTTGATCTGCAAACCTTGTTCATTAGCTGGCCCGCAACCGTAGCAAGTGCTCTGGCCAGCATAAGTCTGTTGCAAAGACACAACTTCAGTCATTCCTGTTTTCCATCCGCAATCGAGTTATTCGGCAAGCGACACCAACTGCAGGTTCAGTATGGATTTTCTCCAATCTACAAACCGCAGCCGTACGTATTTTGGCCGTTAGTCAGTCGATACACTAAGTAAATCCTTTGATTTTGTCGATGATTCTGTATTTCGGCTTGCTTTTTTGACGGTTCGTCATATTTTTAAAGTATGGAAGTTTTGTCTCGAAAAAAGCTGGAAATCCAGAATCGCCGGCAGGCGATCGTACAGGTTGCGCGCAAGCTGTTTAAAGACAAAGGCTATCTGGGTTTCAACATGGATCGGGTCGCGCAGCAAATGCAGGTTGCCAAGGGCACGATCTATCAGCACTTCGCCAACAAAGAAGAAGTCATTCTGGCGATGGCGATTGAGACTTTGGAAATTCGCACCGCGATGTTCGAACGAGCAGCTTTGTTTGCCGGCAAGTCTCGCGAACGAATGGCGGCGATCGGTTGCGCTGCGGAACTTTTCGTACGCTGGTATCCAGATCATTTCGAGCTGGAAAAAGTACTGAGCTGCGGCTCGATCATCGAAAAAACCAGTGAAAAACTGCAAGGAATGAAAACCGCAGCGGAAATGAAGTGCATCGGCCTGGTTGCCGGTATCGTCCGTGACGGGATGGCATGCGGAGATTTTCCCAAATCGGAATTCCAACCGGATCAAGTCGTTTTTGGGTTGTGGTCCAACACCTATGGCGGTTACTCAATCATGGCGTGCAGCCAGACGATTGCTCAAATGGGCATCGAAAACGGATTTCAGATTGTCCGCGAAAACAACAATCGTCTGCTGGACGGTTATGGCTGGCAACCATTTTCCAGCGAACTCGATTATCACAAAGTTCACCATCGTGTAGCAGTGGAGATATTCAGTGAAGGCTCTCGATAAGCTCCCTTTTTTTGGCAAAGTTTTGTCACTTCGTCAATTTTCAATGAGCCGATATTTTCACACAAATTCGCTGCTGGTGATCGCTCTTCTGACCGCTTGCGTCGGGCTGGTTGCCGGAGCCAGTCTACCAGCCAATTCAAGCTCCGGATTGTTGCAGCAGGACAATGAGCAGGTCGCTTCGTTGCAAGCGATCGAATTGTGTTTACAAAACGAATATCAAACCGAAATCTTCTACACCGCCGAAGTCATCCCGGCTCGGCGAGCGGCTTTGGCGTTTCAACAAAGCGGGCGGATCATTTCGATCAAAGTCGATGAGGGCGACGCGGTCGCCAGCGATCAATTGTTGGCCAGCATGGATCAGCGACAGATTGACGCTCGTGAAAAACAGTTGAAAGCCGAATTGAGCCAGGCCGAGGTGATGCTTACCGAATTGCGCAACGGACCGCGCAAAGAAACGATTCGAGCAGCGCGGGCTCAAGTAGCGGACGTGAAACAACAATTCTTTCGTCAACAAAACAAACTGGAACGCAATGAACGACTGTTTGAACAAAACGCCATCTCGCGAGAATCCTACGAACAGTCGCTGTATGGCACCAGGGCCTTGCAAGCCAAACTGGATTTGGCCCAGAGTCAGTTGGACGAACTGGAAGCCGGGACTCGTCTGGAACAGATTGATGCACAAATAGCAGCGGTCGACGCGATTAAAGCATCGTTGGAATCAGTCAACTACGATCGACAAGACTCGGAAATCAAGGCACCCTTTGCCGGTCTGATTGTGTCCAGACAACTCGATGAAGGCGAAATCGTCAGCCCGAACAACAAAGTCCTGGAGATCATCGAGCATCAGAAGCTGGAAGTACATGTGGGTTTGCCGCGCGCCGTATCGCAAAACCTGTCAATCGGCGACTCGGTCAACATCATCGCCGGAGACTGGACTGGTAAAGCCTCGGTTAAAGCGCTGGTGGGAGAACTTAACTCGGCCACTCGAACTCAAAACGTAATTCTGTCTATCGTCAACGATGAAAAAGAAAACGATGACAAAAAAGCAGAACAGCAGTCTTCAGTGATCGCCGGACAAACCGTGCGAGTGCGGTTTTCAGCAATGGTCGAAGAAGCAGGTTTCTGGGTCCCCACAACGGCGTTGATCAGTGATCACCGCGGCCTTTGGAGTTGTTTCGTGTGGCGGTCTTCGGACGATTCTTCGGCAACCGGCCAAGCATCGAATGGCCGGGTCCGCCGACAATCGGTTGAGGTGATTCATCAGGGCAACGAAAAGTCCTATGTCCGAGGCACGCTGGAAGACGGTGAATGGTTGGTCATCAGCGGCGTCCATCGCTTGACCGACCGGCAGCGAGTCCGCGTAACCAAAACAGTCGCCGCCGCAGGTCCGTCCAACCAGTCCAGTCAGGAACGCAACAAATAGGCAAACATGCTCTCATTGTTTTTTAACAACCGACGACTGCTGCTGCTGGCGATTGCTCTGATTACAGTTACCGGTCTATCGTCGATTCACGTGTTGCCTCGACTGGAAGATCCGACTCTGCGACAACGAGCGGCCAAGATCAACACGGTTTTTCCAGGAGCAAGTGCAGCTCGAGTTGAATCGCTGGTCACGGAAAAACTTGAAGACGAACTCAAAGAGATCGAAGAGATTCGAGTTATCCGTTCGGCTTCCCGCAAGGAACTTTCCACGATCACACTGGAGCTGCATGACCATGTTTACGATGTCGACAACGTCTGGTCGCGGGTGCGTGACAAACTGAACGACGCCCAGCCGCAACTGGAACCCGGCACTACACAGCCACAATTTGAAGAAATGCATTTCAAGGCCTATGCATTGCTGGTGGCGCTCAAATGGGATCGTGACGAACCTGTCAACTACGCGATCCTGCGGCGACAAGCCGAAGAACTTGAATCACGATTGCGAGGGCTGTTTGGCACCGACGTGGTCGATACTTTCGGCGCGCCCGAAGAAGAAGTGCTCGTGCGAATCGATACCGGCAAGCTGGTGGCGCTTGGTTTGACGATCGATGAAGTCGCGGACTCGCTTCGCTCAAGTGACGCCAAAGTTTCTGCGGGTGGATTGAAGTCTGAGCAAAGTGAATCGATCGTTGAACTGAACAGCAACTTTGAATCGATCAGCCAGATCGCGCAAACCCCCATCAAACTTGACGACAACAACCGTTTGATTCGATTGCTGGATGTGGCTCGGGTCGAAAAAGACATTGCCAGACCGTTCAGCACTCCGGCGATCATCGATGGTCGCGATTCGATTGTCCTGGGCTGTTTGATCCAGCCGGATTTGCGGATCGATGTGTGGAACAGGGATGCCGAAAAGAAACTCGAACAATTCCGCAGCGAGTTGCCGGATGGAATCGTGATGGACAAGTTGTTGCAGCAAAACCAGTTTGTCATGACGCGATTGATTACGCTGCTGGTGAACTTGTTAATAAGTGCTGCCGCAGTAACGCTGGTGATCATGTTCATGATGGGTTGGCGGAGTGCGATTGTTGTGGGCACTGCCTTGCCCCTGGCAGGTT
>CAZOXC010000258.1:0-5453 GCA_964583205.1 uncultured Pirellulaceae bacterium
ATTGGTTGTGGCTCGGTGGAGCGACGTGAGTGAACATTTAGTGGAGCTGGCTGCTGATGATTCGCTGCGGATTCGAGCCGCCGCATTTGAGATCTTGTCGGCCAGGATTAGTTCTTTAAACTTTGATCCCTTCGCCGAAGTTGAAACTCGAGCCAGGCAACTCCAGTCGTTACGGGACGCCGTAGCCAAAATTTCTCAGGCCGGTAATCAGTAGGGTTGTTCAAGCCACTACGCCCGATAGTTAATTAAAGCAGAAGATTCACAGAACCATGGAACGATTTAAGAGTCTATTGAGGGATACCTGGTGGCTGTGGCTGGCGTTTGTCGGGTTGGGTTTGATTTTGGGTATTTTTGATCCCGTGTTTTTGGTGGCCTTACCCATTTCGGCGTTCGCATTTATCTACTTCGGCTTCATGCGATATGACGAGGACGGGAATGCCAAAGGCGATTCAGAATAACGCTTGATTCCAGATACTGTTTTTCGGGTCCCTTGTTTCCAGTTGCCTTGATTGCCGGTCATTTACAAATCGAGTTGTTGGAAGGTTGGCAGCGATTGCAGGGCGTGTTGGAGGTTGGAGAATCCGGCGCTCAAGTGGTTAAGTTGCAAAAGGCTAAGTTTGATATAACGGGGGCACGGTTGAACAGATTCGAGTGATTTGAGACAATTGAAGTTAATCGGGATGTGGCGCAGGCTGGTAGCGCGTTGCACTGGGGGTGCAAAGGTCGCAGGTTCAAATCCTGTCATCCCGACTATCTTTCGAAATCAGCCCTTTGGCCAATAGGTCAAAGGGCTTTCGCATTGCTATGCTTAGGTTTCCGTCATCTCTCCGTTGCCATTGAGACTGTAACAGTTGGCATAGACAGGACTGAACTTTTTGCCGCGAGGGAAGATTGCGGTCACGCCCGTCCTGACTGGCCCTTTGCCGCGGACGTTTTTTCCTTCTCCAGAGATAAGCGTGCGATGTCCGACTTCGACTCCCGCGACATCCGTGATCGCGTTGAGTTTGCCTGTTTGCCCCTCAAAAGGGACGCCCAGGTCGTGAGCTCTGGTTTTGTTTTGCGCGAGACACAAGTTGGTTGATGAACAGATCAGGACGGTAAGAAAGAGTAGTGCTTTCATTAATCCTATGCTCCGGTGTGTTTATTGAATGTCTAAGTAGCACGCCTCTCCGAGGCGTTAGTCTGCGCGATCATCGCCTCGGAGAGGCGAGCTACTTTCTTCGTCACAACTTCCTAGTTCGATTTGTCAGAAACTGATGGATCAACCTGTGATTCGTCGATTCCAAGCAGTGCGGTCGCCTCGCGGCGAATTACGTCCGCCTGTTGCCAATAGCGCCAAGACCTGTTCGGCGAACCCCTTAGGTAATCTGCCTGCTTTTCGTGTCGGTTACTCGCATCAAGGAAAGCCGCCTTGGCCGCCACGGTATCTCCGAGTCGATGATGGATCATCGCTGCGAAGTATTGGCACATGCTCGGGTTGCCCCACCCGTTGCCTTCACCCTTAATTTTTTTCGCATCTTCGAAATGCTTGAGTGCGTCGGCGAAGTTCCCGCGACGGTACTCAGCCATGCCCTTCAACAGGACAGCGATACTTGCCGTCGATTCATCTCGTTTCTCGAAGGCGCTGTCCGCGAACTTTAGTGAAATCTGAAGCTCATTGTCGGGCACATCGACTAACAATCTCAGTTTGGTGTTGCGTTTGGTGATGACGAAGTTGTCGACGTCGCGCCAACGGTCGAGCATTTCATGCCAAACTTGCCAGAACTTTTCGTCCTCCTTCTGAAAGAGATACGCCGAAGCAAGTTGGTCCTTTAGCCATGCGTTGGAAGGGAAGAGCCGCACTAATTCCTCGCGGCTCTTGATCGCTTCGTCCCAGCGACCGAGATGTTCCATCAGGAGTGCACGGGATTCCAAAGCCGTTTTCGTGGCAGCACGTTTCCTTGGATCGAAATCCACGGCATTTCGCCCCAGTTCGGCCACTTTGGAAAACAGTGCTTCCGCTTCCTCAAAGCGTTTCTGCTTCAACCGATTATTCCCCAGATTCAGGAGTGCCTGCAATGTACTCAGGTCCGGCTGCGTACCGCCAGGCAAGAGGACATCCCAAAGCCTGACTACACCGTCGGCGTCAGCCGTGGCTTGACTCATTTCGGCGACTTTAGAAAACAGTGCTTCCGCTTCCTCGAAGCGTTGCTGCTCGAACCGCCAGAGGCCTAGCCGCGTGAGTGCTTGCAGTGTGGTCGGATCTTTGCGGATATCGGATTTGGTATCTGCGTCCCAAAATCGCAACACCGCTTGAGTGTCTAACGTGGCAAGACGCTTGCCGTCCTTCGCAAACGCGACTCCAAAGACGGGATCGGCATGAGCTTGAATCGTTTGAAGTCTCATCCCTGTATGAGCATCCCACAACGAGACATTGTGGTCGAAACAGCCCACGGCCAGCGTGCGCCCATCCGGGGAAAGTGCCATGTAACCAACGGGTTTAGAGTTGAGCCGATGAAGCTGCTTACGCATTTCCAAGTCCCAGATGGTTACACTGCGATTGTCTATCCGACTGCCCACATATAGACGTTTTCCGTCTGGCGAGATAGCCATTGAAGCTAAACATGCGGTTGGTGTGGCAATAGCGTCGCGAGTATTCCAATCAGAAGTCCCCCAGATATGGACTTGACCGTTCAGGTCGCCCACCAGCAAACGGGAACTGTCTGGTGAAAAGACCAACGACTGCAAGCCAAAGTCTGATTTGTGTAGCGGACCGTCGCCAATCTTCTTGAAGTCACTGGTGCGATAGACCGTCAAGTCGGATCGTTGTGGGGCGTAGCGATTGCCAGAAACGTGTGCCAGAAAATTTCCATCCGGCGAAAAAGCCAAATCTCCCCCGAACTGATTAGCTAGCGGAAATTGTTCGACGTCCAGAGAATCCACCCCCGAATCCAATCGGTAAAGTTCTTCGTCCGTATCGCAATCCAGGATGGAAACCGCAGTCAGACCAGCGACTGCCAGGAGTCGGCCGTCGGGAGAAAAGGCGACCGACGTCGCCCTTATCGGATGGCGTTTAACGGTGTGACTACGAAGGTTCAAATGCGTTACCCCATCAAGGCCGCCAGCGACCGCAACGTGCTCCGCATCAGGGGAAATCGCGACCGATTGGGTCCCTATACCAAGCACGTTCGTTCGACGAAGCGTGACCTCATGTTGTTTATCCTGAGAGTTTTCCAGCTTCAATCGGACGGTCGTGCCGATCGGTCCACTCATGAGTTCTACGTTTTCAAGATAAAGCGTTGACTCGTTTAACTCCTGCCAAACTCCTTGGTCAGGATCGAAGACGGCTGCAATTCGTTCGCCAGCTTCAACACTTCCTTGAACGATGTCTTCGGGGGCTACTCGGTCGATCTTTGGTAGGCCACGCAATTCTTGGTTATATTCGACGGGTATCGCACCGCTGATTAGATCCTCTCCCAATTGTGATACATCGAACTGATTGGAGGACAATTCAAAACCCGGTCCGCTGATAGTAGCTCGCCTCTCCGAGTTGTCTTGTGCCACGCCGATAGTAGCACGGCTCTCCGAGCCGTTTCCCACAGGCTTCGCCTCGGAGAGTCGAGCTACTTTGGTTTCGGGTTGCTCCTCAAAAGCATCCGTCAATGCCCAGAGTTTCACCGTGCCGGTCGAATCCAGCGAAGCAAGCAGTCTGCCGTCAGCAGAGAAATTCATTGCTGCATCAAAGTCTGAAATCGGAGAAATGTGTGCCTTAATCGTGCGAATGAGTCGGGGCATGGCCGTTTGGATCGACGGAACCCTCAGGTCTTTCGCTTCTTCCTGCTGATTCTGTGTTCCAAGACTGGCAACGGATGCGAGCTCAGAGACATCCCAGACGTCAATTGTCCCATCGATGCCTCCAACGGCGAGCTTACTCCCGTCCAATGAAAAACGAACCGTTTGGAGCGGCCTACCGTGTGTTCTAATGGTCAGCTTTTGGCTGACATCTGCTGCGAGTCGCAATTCAACAATGCCCATTCCACCAGCGCTCGCGATAATCTTCCCATCCGGAGACCAAGCACATGCCCTTGCCCCGTCGGTCAAAGCCCACTTTATTGGTTCAGGATTGCCATCAAGAAAGACTCCGACTTCGAACATGCTGATCAGGCCAGGACTATTTCGCAGAAGAAATGACTTTCCGTCGTTGCCCATTGTGAGCATTGCCTGACCCCAAGTGGGAAGCTGAGTTACTTCTCCGATGACCAGTGGGGCAATCGAAGTCACGGTACCGTCCCGCTCAAGTTTCCAAACTGGAATGGCATCTTCTTTTGGCGCCAACGAATCAACTTGCGCTCCTGGTTTAAATGCGGCCAGGTACTCTCCGTTCGATGAGAAAGAACACCTGTTCTGCGGGAGCGAAAGAACCTTCTTTCCACTTTTGATGTGGTAAAGCTCGATCCCCGATTCGACATTAATGGCAACCCAACGGCCGTCTTGTGAGAAATAAGACCAATCAACACTGAGAGCCCAATTGATGAGCTCGCGTTTGTTGCCGTTCTTGTCCACCTCATGCAGGCCATTGGAATCGGTGACAACCATCCTGTTCTCTGGCGTGAAAGCAACACCCTTGCAAGGCGTTTGCACGATAAGATTGGCACTCTTGTGGAGCCGGTGCCATTGATAACGCCATGTGAACTCGCGAAGGTCTTCTTCGTGATCGTCAACGGGAATCCAAGCCGCCAGCAGTTGCTCAATCCGTTTTTGCTCACCGTTTTGACCGTTGTAAAGTTGATCTGCTAATTGCATGTTGGCCGCGTAGAGTTCACGTCGCCGTTGTTTGGCGACGGCTTTCTGTTCCTCCTTCGCTTTCTCTTCGGCTGAACGAGCGAGGACGGCTTCCCGCTCGGCTGCGAGAGCGTGGTCTCGTTCTTCCGTGGCTTCGTTCCGTGCATTCTGGGCGACTCGCGTTTGTCTTTTGGCTTCGCGGGCTTGCCAGGCAGTCGCGAAGATTCCTGCGATCAGAATCGCGAGGGCCGCGGCTCCCAGACCAAGCGCGACTCGGAACCGTGCGCGCTGCACTTCGGCTGTGCGCAGCTTCGTTTCGACACATTCCAGATAACCGGTGACCTGATCGGCCAGTGCATTCGCGTCTTTGGGGCGGTCGCTCGGTTCTACTTCCAGACACTGTTTCGCCAGCGTGATGAGTTCTTCGTCGGCTCCGCATTCGTCCAGTCGAGTGAAACAGTCGACCAGTTTTCCTCGACTGGCCATGCGATAAATCTGCGTGCCGTCATCGGCGACATACGGCGGCTTGCCAGTCAGTATCTCTGCCAGGATCGCACCCAGTCCAAACACATCAGCTCGCTGATCCAGCATGTCGATTTCGCCGAGCGCTTGCTCAGGCGGCATGTAAGCCGGAGTCCCCATCACGCTGCCCATCTGAGTCTCGGATCCAACCGACCCGACCGTGCCAGGAG
>CAZOXC010000259.1:0-1455 GCA_964583205.1 uncultured Pirellulaceae bacterium
GACCGGAATTATCGAACGTCGCCATGCTGGCGCTGAAGAGGCCAGCAGCGACCTGGCATACTTTGCGGCCAAGGACTGTTTGGACAAGTCAGGGATAGATCCAGCTGAAATCGATTTGATTTTGCTGGCCACAATGACGCCCGATCACTATACGCCTTCCACAGCTTCGCTGGTGCAGGCTCGATTGGGTTGCAAAGCTGCCGCTATTGATATGAATGCGGCCTGTTCCGGTTTCATGTATGCCATGATCACTGGGTCACAGTTTGTCAAAACAGGATGCTACAACACGGTTTTGGCAATTGGCGCTGACAAGATGAGTGCTGTGATTGATCCAGAAGATATCAAAACCTATCCACTCTTCGGTGATGCGGCCGGTGCCGCGATTCTCCGTCGAGCCAATCATGATCCCGACCTGGAGAAGGGGATTCTCGCGTTCCGACTCGGCTCAGTTGGCGAGATGGGTTACTTGATTTCAGTGCCCGGCTGTGGATCCCGAGCACCCGCTGATAACAAAGTGCTGGACGAGCGAAACCAGTTTTTGAAAATGAATGGTAAACCGGTTTTCAAATGGGCCGTAAAGATCATTCCTGAAATTGTTGAAGTGGTTCTCAACGATGCCGATATGGCTCTTGAAGAAATCGATCTGTTGATTTTGCATCAAGCCAACAAACGAATTGTTGATGCGGCCTTGAAAGATCTGGACATTCCAGACAGCAAAGTGTTCGTCAATCTGGACAAGTATGGCAACACGTCCGCAGCCAGTATCCCCTTGGCACTGGATGAGGCCTATCAGCAAGGGCGAATTCAACGCAACAGCAAGGTATTGCTTTGCGGATTCGGCGCCGGACTGACCTGGGGCGCCTGCGTTTATCAGGGCTATTGATAGACGTATTCTTCACACCCACGGTTTGCTTTTTTTGCTTGGGCGAAGCCATGCAAACCAGCCTGCGAAAACCCATCTGTGGGAACGATCTGCGCTAGCCGATCCGCGACATTGTCGGCCTTGCCGTGTGCCAATCCTTGAAAAAACCCCACAATTGGCAGGGTTAACTGGCATGTCCCTTACAAATATGCGTCTTCTTGCAACGCGCGACCTGCTTAATCGTCAGATTCGATAACAATCTCCATGGCTAATTTTCAATTTGACAAGTGATTGATTAACAGTGACCTAAAGTTGGTTGAAGAATTCCTTAAATAAAACTTTGAATCTCTACAAGTTGAGAAAACAAGATGACCGCAACTCGAATTGCAATTTGCGATCCTGTCGATGAATCAAGAGAAGCATTGAAAGCAATGTTGCTGGGCATCGATACTGTATGCCTGGAAGCAGAATGTTCACGCTACGAATTTTTCTGCGATGTGGTTGAAACGACTCAAGCGGATGCAGTTATCATCGCAGTGGATTCAGATCACAATAAATGCATTGAAGTTATCGGTGCACTGAAACAGGAAAAT
>CAZOXC010000259.1:1465-5439 GCA_964583205.1 uncultured Pirellulaceae bacterium
CCAATCGAGATTCAGGAACTCATTGGAGCGTTGATGCGAGTGTCCAGCACTTCATCGACATCCGGACGAAGCAGAAAAGGTTCAGTCATTGCTGTAGCAGGTGCTTCAGGTGGAGTGGGAGCAACTTCAATTTCGGTAAATCTGGCATGTGCAATCGCAGCAAATCCACAAAACAATGTGGCCCTGATCGACTTGGACCTGTCTTTGGGCGATGCGGATGTGTTCCTGGATTCGATTCCAGAATACACCTTACTGGATGTGGCAGAGAACGTTTCACGGTTGGACTTGTCGCTATTGCGTAAATCGTTGACCAAGCATGAATCTGGTGTTTACCTGCTTCCTCGTCCTGTTCAACTTCACGATATCGAATCCATTTCAGCCGACAGTTTTTCGCGCGTACTCAAGCTGCTGCAAGCATCGTTTTCACACTTGGTCGTCGACCTTTCGAAGTCTTATCGCGATATCGATATCACAGCTTTGGAAGCGGCCGACCATATCCTGCTGTTGACGCAGTTGGATTTGCCCTGTCTGCGAAACGTTGTTCGCTTGATCATGTCACTGGAAGCCTTTGATGGCATTACAGAGAAGATCAAAATCGTCGTCAATCGATACGGCTTGGAAAACGGTGAAATCAGCTTGAAGAAAGCTGAACAACACATCGGTCGCGAGATCTTTGCTCAAATACCAAACAATTATTCGGTCGTTTCAGAATGCCGAAACAACGGGATACCACTGATTCAAACGGCACCCAAGGCCGCGATTACCCAATCTATTCAGGATTTGGCCGGTCGATTGTTGGGCAGTGACGCTGAGAGTACCCCGGAGGATGAGTCGACAGATTCCAAAAGCAAAAAGAAATTGTTTAGTTTCCTGTCCAAGCAATCCAAATAACAAACAAAAACAAAGGCCCACAACCAAATTCCCTTTGCCGTCCCTTCAAATTGTTGGGGCGGTTTTTTATTTTGAATGGCTCACTTAAGGGAGACATTCAATGCTGCGAACCACGATCTGCATTCTTAGCCTGCTGCTCCTGCTACAAACAGGTTGCCGAAATAGCGATGTGTCTGGCAATCCCGCACCACCCGCCGACCCAGCAAGTTCAATCGATGCTGCGAATGCATCCAGTCACAGCCAGGACGACTCTAACAGCGATCAGGGTACCCAACAGCAACCCAGCCTCGAACTGCTTGCCAAAGAGAATCTTGAGCATTGGCAGAATGCGGCCTTCGGTGGACAAGGTGATTTGAAGATTGACGGCAGCCAACTGGATTTGGAAGTCGGTTATCCGATGACCGGTGCAGTTTACCAAGGCGCACTCCCCAGCGACCAGTATCGCTTGACATTTCAAGCGCGCAGAATGATTGGATCTGACTTTTTCGCTACGGTGACTTTCCCCGTCAAAGAATCGCATTGTTCATTGGTCACGGGCGGTTGGGGTGGAGCGACCGTGGGCTTGTCCAATATCGATGGGCTGGACGCCAGTCGCAACGAAACCAAAACTTTCATCGGTTTCGATGACGAGATCTGGTATCAATTCGAAGTTGAAGTCAAATGGCCCAAAATCGTCTGTCGTGTCGACAATGAAACGGTGATCGACATCGATGTTGAAGATCGCGAAGTTGCGGTGCGCTCGGATGTTGCGAACTGTAAACCGTTTGGTTTTTGTACGTATGAAACTTGCGGAGAGATTCGCGACATTCAAGTAACGCTACTTGGCAATTGAATTTGGAGTGGTCTTTGGAAATCAAAACGCATCAGTATTTCATGGAGCTGGCCCTGCAGCAGGCGAACGCAGCTTATTCGGAAGATGAAGTTCCAGTAGGGTGCATAATCGTGTTGGGCGAGCGCGTAATTGGCGCGGCCCACAATCAACGTGAAATGCTCAAAGACCCCACGGCGCACGCTGAAATTCTGGCGATTACGCAAGCGGCTGAAGCCCTCAACGACTGGCGACTGGAAGAATGCGCCATGTATGTCACGCTGGAGCCCTGCCCCATGTGCGCGGGCGCCATCGTGCAGGCTCGAATCCCATTGGTCGTCTATGGTGCGACCGATCCCAAAGCCGGCGCTGCCAGTTCCCTTTATAACCTGCTCAACGATCAGCGACTCAACCATCAGGCGCAAGTAATCGGGGGGATCATGAGCGAAAAATGCGGCGGTTTGTTGACCCAGTTCTTCGCAGAGAAACGCCGCATGGGCAAAAAGTAAAAGGCTCCACCGACAAATATGTCTGTGGAGCCCTTTTGATCTCTCTCAAACCTGGGGAGTGGCGAGAGAGAGGGAATCGCGAGAGAGTGCCAATGGGTTTTGTACGCGGTTCAAACGAAAGGCCCTGTCCAAACTTTAGTGACCAGTCAATCCTTAGTGATAAGAGGCCAGCAAGTTAGTCAAGGCACTCTTAACGTCGATTGGAAGTGGAACATAAGTGCGAAGGCTTGTGGCCTTTGTCTGGCTGCTGCGAGCATGACGACTGTTGCCAGTGTTTTCCCGTCGCAGCATGCGTTCGTCGTCCTGGGCCAGACGATTCAACCGTCGTCGCAGGTTTTGTTCACGATCGCTCAAGTAATTGTTAAATTCAGCTTCGCGGTTGTTAACGTTGGCGTAGTGCCGGTCACCCAGACCGTGATTGTTTCCGTAGCGAATTCGGCTGTGTCCGCGAACGAGTACACCGTTACGGTATCCATACTGTCTGCTGTATCCTGCTCCTCGATTAGCGGCGATGTGGTTTCGTTCGTTGGCTGAAATTTCTCTTGCCTGCATGCGGTGTTGTTCAATCAAATCCATTTGATCTCGCAAGTAACTTCGCTCGGCACTCGAATCGCTAAGCCGGCGATTGCGAATGTCATCTTCAACCATGCGAGCCTGGTCGCGAGCATCAGCAACGTAATCCAACCGGTCGACGAATTCGTCAAGTACCGATTGTTGTGCTGCCGCAAAGTAGTCCTGTTGCTCGGTCGTCAGCAGCGAACGCATTTCCGATTGAGCGATACTTAAATCCAGTGCGTTTAGTTCGTCGAGGCCAGCCAGGAATCCACTGACGCGTCCCAGAAAGTCGGCAACGCGTAATGCCTCAACTTGATCAGCCTGCAAAGGACTGTTTTCGGCATTGAGCAACCGTGCCAGGCGAAGCATGTTGGCCAGGCCGCCAGACAGATCTTTTTCGGTGGTGATCGTCAACCAGATACTGAGCTTCCAGGCGTCCGGGTTGCACGAGCCTTGTTCGATTGCCAGACGTGCCGGGGCAACCGCGTCTTTATATTTGTAATCTCGCAACAGTGCCAAAGCGTGTAGATAAGGCAGGTTGGCGTCTTTGGAATGGATACTCATTTCGGTCAATCGAGCCGAAGCGTAGTCGCGAGTATCTTTGTCGTCGACTTGCTGCACAAGTTGGCAGAGCAATTCGAAATAGTCTCCCGACTCATTGGCCGAAAGTCGCTCGCCAGCAAACGCGGTCAGCGGTAAAGCCAACAACAATGAAAGCAGACGCGCCAGATTGCGATAAGGACTTCGGTTGTTCGGTTTCAGTTGGTTTCGATTGAATAACATTGGTTTCCCCTGGTGGTGCTCGACTTGGTTTTCCAATCGAGCAAAATTCGTTTCGCCACAATACTTGGCTAAGCGGGCTGCAAACCCTTCAAGGGACAGGAATCGCAAAACACGACAAAAAACCGGTGTATTAGCGAGGTTTGCTGGTAGCAGAATTGCGATTCCTGCCTGCCCGCCCTAAATTGACAGCTCTTTCTCGAGAAACCACCTTCGATACAAAACGCAAAGCAAGGGCCGCAGATATGAATTGCCAACGACTGATTTGTGTACTCGCGGCAACGTTGTTGTCTCCTGCATTCATGCTGGTTGGTCAGGAGTCAGAGGACTCGACAGAACCTCGAATGGAGCTGGGCAAGCGTTTGCAGAGATTTGAACTAGGTTCTGTCCCTTAATCCCAATTGAGTAACATTCTGATGATTGCGAGTTTG
>CAZOXC010000260.1:0-5398 GCA_964583205.1 uncultured Pirellulaceae bacterium
GTCGTAACGGCTCTTGTTTAGTGATTCGGTCTATACCACGTGCAACCAGATTTTTCCGAGCACCTCCAAAGCGTGTTTCGCTTTGCACTCAGTTTGTCGGGACACTGGCAGACCGCCGAAGATCTTGCGCAAGAATGTTTGTTGCGGGCAACTCAAAAGAGTCAGCAACTTAAAGATCCATCCAAAACTCGTTCATGGCTGTTCAGGATTGTGGCGAATCTCTGGAAAGATGAATTCAAACGAAAGCGGGTGGAATCGATGGGTGACGAAACCGATGTTTTGATATCTCAAACACGAGCGGCCGACTGGGTCGCGATGCAACAGGAACAGCACCAGGAATTGCTGGGCTTGATTGACCGGCTGCCGGAAACGCAGCGTGCGGTGATTTTCCTGAGTTGTGTTGAGAGCGTGTCGCATGCCGAGATCGCCGAGACGCTTGGTATGTCAGCCGCAGCCGTCAAAACCAATTTGAGTCTGGCTCGTAAACGAATCCGAAAACAATTGGTGGATCGTCGCGAGCGATTCCCGGGCCAGCAACCTGCCAACTGTGAAAACGAACCAGTGTAAAAATGACTTCGACTTGTGGAAAACTTGATCAGTACATCGATGGATCAATCGACCGTTCGGATGCGGAGTTGTTTGAGCAGCATCTTGCCAGTTGTGAGGCCTGTCGTTTCGAGCTCGATCTGGAAAGCCGGTTGAATTCGAAAATTGGCGATGCGTTCAGGTCGATTGAATATCAGCCTGACCATCCGGTTGAGCCGGTAAAGGAAAAGCGAACTGGACCGTGGTTGCTGTGGGCAGCCGCAGCTTCAATTTTGCTGGCGATCGGTTTGGGTTCCTGGTTCCTCAGTTCTCAGGCAATTGAACCGCAACCCAAGATTGCCCAGGACGCACTACCAAACGAATCGGATTCGTCCAACGACCAGATTGCAACTGAAGAGATGGTTTCGTTTCACAGCAACGATCAACAAACCAGTTCGATTCTCGTCAAGGAACCCTTGTCCAACAAGAATTTCACAATTGTGCGAGCGTACTCGCCGCTTGTTCGAGTTCAGAAACACGATTCTCCATAAGAGATTTTTCAATAAGAGGAAATCAGATGTTTAAGAGTTTTGTCTTATCAGTAGTTTTGTCTGCATGTGTTTGTGCAGTTGGTTTCGCACAAGAAAATGATTCAGAAAACAGGTTTGAGCAAATACGATTGAAGAAAATGGATGCCAAGAAATCATTGAGCATTCTCTCCACCGTAATGGATGATGCTGAATTCAGACTGGAGGTTCTATCGGACCTGAACGCGGTCTTGATTTTTGGCGAACCGAAAGTCGTGGAGGAAGCGAAAAGTTTGCTCGAACAGTTGGATACTTCGGCAATTGAATCAAGTATCCAGGAAGTTCGAGTCTTTCAGTTGGCAAACTCGAAGGCCGATGAAATGGCCAGAGTGGTCGAGGAGATGTTCGGTAGCCAACCCGGCAACAACGAATTCAGAATCTCGACCGATGGGAATTTAAACAGTGTGATTGTTTCGGGAGATGCAGCGCAGTTGGAATTGGTCGAGGATCTGCTTACGCGTCTCGATGAACCGTCTGGCGAAGCGAACTCCTCCAAGTCCGACAACAAAAACTGTATTATCCGAGTCACATGGCTGGTCGATGCCGATGATTTGCCAGATGATTTCCAACAAATGCTCCAACCGGCCGGGAATTCGTTGGAAGAATTGTCAGTTGGGTTGCGTCAAAGTGAGTTGATTCGAGACGCTCGCAAACTCACCGCTTCGCAAGTCATGGTGCAGCCGCGAGAATTTCATTCTAACGAGGATATGTTCAACAGCACCAGTCAGCGAGGCATCGAATTAGACAACTCGCTGAGGGTCAGAGGAAAAATCACTCACTCGGACAATGGCCAGTTTGAAGTTCAGCTTAATCTATTTGCAAACTTGCTAGATAAATCCTCGCAATTGGAGACGATAGTCGAGATGCCAAAGAATCATCCGGTGGCTTTCAGTGTGACCGATATTGGTTCCTTTAAATCGGCTTTTGTTGTTGAGATTCTGGACGCCGACTAATCAATCGCGGTTGTTTTCCCAACTGTGCCTGCATAAACTCAGAAATCACTGACTGGTTTCTGAGTTTTTTTTGTAGGTCGAATATTCATGGCTCGAGTAGTCCTGGCAATGTCGGGAGGGGTCGACTCCAGCGTCGCCGCACACTTGCTGCTCGAACAGGGTCACGAGGTGATCGGTGTATTCATGCGCCACGGTGAAAAGGCCATCACGGCTTGCTCGATCGATGGCACCCGCGAAAACTCGACATTACTTCCGGTGTTGAATCCGCGAGCCGACCATAAGCAGGGTTGTTGTAGTGCCCTGGATGCCGACGATGGGCGCCGAGTCGCCAGTCGGCTGGGAATTCCGTTTTATGCATTGAATCTGGAGGACGAGTTTCGGCAGATCATCGATTACTTTGTCGACGAATATAGCCGAGGCCGGACACCGAATCCTTGTGTGCAGTGCAACAACTGGATCAAGTTCGGCAAGTTGTTTGACTACGCAGACAGTGTCGATGCGGAATATGTTGCGACCGGACATTATGCTCGACTGGCTGAAAACGACTCGGCCGTACTCCCGAAACTGATTCGCGGACATGATCAGGGAAAAGATCAGTCTTATGTCCTGTTCGGAATCCAGCGCGAATACTTGCGAAGGATGCTGCTTCCTGTAGGCGGATACGACAAGCCAACCATTCGTGAGATCGCTGGTCAGCTGGGCTTGAACGTTGCCGAGAAGAAAGACAGCCAGGAAATTTGTTTTGTAACTTCTGGTCATCATGGAGACTTTGTTCGCGACCGGCAGGGAGAACTGGATACCTCGGGCGAGATTGTCACGACGCAGGGCGATGTCGTCGGCCAGCATCCGGGCATCGAGGGTTTCACGATCGGGCAGCGCAAAGGGCTGGGAGTGGCCATGGGTGAGCCCTATTTTGTGACACAAATCGACCGAGCATCCAAACGAGTGGTGATTGGTCGACGTGAGGAACTTGGTCGAAGCCATTTGCGAGCGGTAGATGTGAATTGGCTGGTTTCAGAAGTGAATGGAATTTCGATCGATGAATTGACCGAATTCAGTTGTCGGGTGCAAATCCGTTACAACAGTGATGCCGCCGACGCGACTGTAAAAATGGTTGACGGTGGGTTCGAGGTCGAATTTGAGGATCCGCAATTTGGCGTGGCGCCTGGGCAGGCGGCCGTGTGTTATCTGGATAACCAGGTGCTGGGTGGCGGCTGGATTAGCTGATTTTGCCGCAATCAGGCCGGTATCTGCCGGGTCCTCAGCTTTAAAACTGGTGTCATTCCGCTTAAGATAGGTCTGAGCAATTTCGGTTCAGATTGACCCAACTCCAAAATCGGCGAAACCCTATGCAAATCTATTTGGTTCAACTTGCACAACTGGTCCAGGATGGTGAAGGTGGAATCCCCATTGTCATCTGGGGAGTCATTGGAATCATCGCCGCGGTAATCGCGTTCGCTTTAGTTGTGGCGTTCATCGCTTATGGAAAACTCTGGGTGCAGGCGTACATGTCCAGTGCCGATGTTGGCATGCCCAGTTTGATTGGAATGGGTTTTCGTCAAGTTCGTCCTTCAGTGATCGTCACGGCCAAAATTATGGCGTCACAGGCGGGGCTGAACATCAATCGAAAAAACGGCATCAGTACAGCGCGACTGGAAGCACACTATCTTGCTGGTGGTGATGTAATGCGAGTGATCAATGCGATCATTGCGGCGCAACGAGCGGGTATTGATCTGGATTTTGATCGGGCATCCGCAATTGACCTTGCTGGTCGAGATGTTCTGGACGCGGTCAAGACAAGTGTTTATCCCAAAGTGATTGATTGTCCCGATCCGCAACGAAGTGGCAAAAACTTTCTCAGCGCGATCGCCAAAGATGGTGTCGAACTCAAGATTCGTGCTCGAGTCACCGTGCGGACCAACCTGGAACAGTTGATCGGCGGTGCCACCGAGGAAACGATTATTGCTCGAGTTGGCGAAAGCATTATTTCCTCGATCGGATCTTCCGAATTTCATGGTGACGTTCTGGAGAACCCGGATCGAATTTCCAAAGCGGTTCTGGAGCGAGGCCTGGATGCCCACACAGCCTTTGAGATTGTTTCAATTGATATCGCCGATATCGACGTTGGCGAAAACATTGGTGCCCGTTTGCAAGTCGACCAGGCGGAAGCTGATACTCGAGTCGCTCGAGCCAACGCGGAAAAGCGCCGGGCAGACGCGATTGCGACCGAACAGGAAATGAAAGCCAATGTCGCCGAAAACAAGGCCCTGTTGGTCCTGGCAGAAGCCGATGTTCCGCAAGCCATGGCGGATGCATTCCGCGCCGGCAATCTCTATGCCAGCGGTAAGCCGCAGTAGTTTGTTTTCACGATTTTACGCACCTGAACGAACCTACGACACGAGTCCGCAACACGATGGCCGTTAAATACTGGCTGCTCAAGACCGAGCCCTACGTTTTCTCGATTGACGATTTCGCCAATGAGAAAAACAAAACAACGATGTGGGAAGGCGTGCGAAATTATCAAGCTCGCAATATGCTGCGAGATGATCTTAAGAAAGGCGACCTGGCTTTCATTTATCACAGTAACGCCAAACCAGCCGGGGTCGCCGGCATCGCCAAGGTCGTCAAAGAAGGCTATCCAGATTTCACTGCATTCGAAAAGCAGCACAAATACTACGACGCCAAGAGCAAGCAGGATGAGCCTCGCTGGTTCATGGTCGACGTGAAGTTTGTCAAGAAATTCAAGCGTCTGGTTTCGCTGGAAGAGATTAAAGGCACCAAATCGTTGAGCGAGATGGTGTTGGTCAAGAATTCTCGATTGAGTGTCCAGCCGGTGACCAAAAAAGAATTTGATGCGATCAGCAAAATGGCCGACAAACCGGCAAAGTAACGTGCGGTTTCAGCTGCGTGGAATGCGATGGTCATCTGAGTTTTGAATGAGCCAATCGGGAAGTGTTGTAAAGTCGATTTCGTTTGGAAACTGAACCTTGAAATATTCTTTATCTTGGTTCTCATTCAAGATCGCGATGCGATCGATAGATTCAAAAATTCGATAACGGCCGAAACGAGAATTACGTTCGAACTCGGCTTTCATTTCCTTGATCAACCTAGCATTCGCGGCCTCGGTTTTGGCAACGGCATCCCAGGTCCCAACTGGATAAAGGCTGCGAGGAAAATCCGGGTTGATTTGATACGACTCGCGATTTGGAAAATCGAAAGTTGCGTACCACTCTCGGATAAAGCTGCGAATCAATGTCCAGCGTTCCCGCCAATCATCATCAACATCATGAAAGACAGGTCGATACTCTCGAGCCATGTTGGATTTAGTTATTC
>CAZOXC010000261.1:0-5398 GCA_964583205.1 uncultured Pirellulaceae bacterium
ATTTGCGAGAAGCCTTGAGTGACTCAACGATGCCTCGCAACAAATGCGTTTTGCCGCAACCTACGGGACCGTACAAAAACAGCGGCGACCAATATTCGGAGCCGCCAACCATTTGTTGGATTGCCGTTTTAAGGACCGAGTTATTTTCGCCGAATTCAAACTTTTTCAAAGTCAGGCGAGCATCTCGTCCATGATTTCGAGGACGAGTCGCAGGCTGTGCCGGCGTGGAAGCTGCTGTTGAGGCTGTTGTGGTAGTTGGTTGGCCATTGTCAGAGTTGGAATTTGCCGTGACCAGTTTGAGATGATGGTTAGGCACAGGCTGTCGATTGTTCTGAGTCGAACAGTTGGCGGCCTTTTCGGAGGAAGGCAAGCTGGGGACCAGTTGGAACTCGACCACGACAGACTGGTTGGCAGCTTGTGATGCAATATGTTGCAAGTCATCCAGAAAAGAAGCTCGAATCCTTTGCTGAGAAAATTGTTCGGTGGAAAGGATCGTCAGTTTCTGGTCAGAATATTGAATCGCTGATCGTGATTCGAACCACAGATCGAATCGATCTTCACCGATTACTCGAATCAATCGAGCGATAATGTCAGATTCAATTTCCCTGTGATTTCTCACCACGTCGCTTGCCGCCTGCGCGCGAACGGTCACAAATTCATCCAGTATTTTTGTGCTGAAATATTGCGACTTGTCGCTAAAACGATCCAATCCTGGATCGGTAACTTGATTCATTAAGATTGAAGGAAGGCGATTTTACGATTGCTAGCGACCATGTCAAACCGCCAAATCAAAATTCGATATGACTTTTTCGAATGACCCAAAATCTTGTGTGATTGTGTCGAAAAAAATGTTGAAGAACACAATTAAGAAATTTGAATTGCGTGTTTATTGAATGAACACAAGTGGGAAAACTTGTCAGCAGTTTTAAGCACACAAATCCGTTGTGAAAAACACAAGTATTCTGAGTTTTCCTATCTTATCTAACTGGAGGTCCAACGGGCCTTGACACTAATTTAAAGTGTTCAACGCCTCATTTCCCAGCCCACTTAAAGGAAGTGAACTTTTGGGGTGATTCATTTCCAAATACACAAACATTTGTTTTTGCGGCTCCGCCTGAGTGGCATAGGGAATATGATCCAGCCTCAGCAGGCTATGGTTTTTCCAGTTCTTTTTCTTCAAGTACAAACCTGCATTGTGAGTTTTCTGAGCTTTAAATCCGTATTCCTCAACCAGCATTTGCGTTAACCGCGAAGCGTCGCCAGTCCAACCTTGAAAACTGATCCGTTGTACTTGATGGCGATCATCGAAAAAGTAGGGCAAGGATCCGGTCAAGTCTGACGGTTGTGACCCGGTGACCAGAGGAACTCGCATTCCTTCCATGCCAAACTGCCCGGGCGTATTGGAAACTCGATACCAACGAGACTTTACCCAGTTGGGATAAATATCAAAACGAAATATTTCACGAAAGTCACCCACGGTTTGGAAGATCCGTTCCGGCGGCGCAGTGGGGCCGGGCCAGATGATCGGTTGTTGACCCGGTAACTGATTTTGCACCAGATGCTCGGGCACTGGATGAACCAGGTTCGATTGGGCATGCAGCACTTGACCATTAACTATCTGGCCATTTGCGAATTGACCATTAACCACCTGGCCATTCACAATTTGGCTGTTAGGTAGCTGGCTGGGCAGAGGTTGAGCGTTGCTGCCCTCGTTACTGACAAACCCGAACAGGCTGCCCGAGTTGGTGTTGGAGTTGAATAACGATTGGCCGGTTGCGTTGGCAAACGGGTTATCCAGATTAACCGGGTTCCAGTCGTTGTTGGTCGTCGACTTGGATTTGGAAAAGGCGACTGGCAGCGAAACGCCAGCAGCCAACAAAACAAAAAAGATCAAATTGCGGATCATGAACTCACCGGGGGAAGTGAAACAAACAGATCGATACACGTTCGATATCGACTTAACCTGCCGCCGGGCTGTTCGAAAAAAAGTCCAGGCCAATCAACCGTCAGGATTGTTGGAATCAAGCGATCCCCTCAGAGACGATTTACCAGATCAGTTTCACTCGAAATGCTCGACAATCCAGTTGTAATCCACATTCAGAATACTGGAAAAATAGGATTCCAGAGACGACGATTGATCGTAATCATTTTCCCAGTCCAGTTTGGCTGCAGCAAATTCGGTTTCAATTTCGGCAAATTCGAATCGCCGTTCCAGCTTCGACAAAAAGAAGTTGAACTCGGCATCTTCTTGAGCTTCACGGACGGTTTCGAAGCGAGCGATAATGTGGCCCGGGTTGTTCTTGGTTGCCATCTGCCGACAAAATTTCGCGATCGGAAATTGTCCTGCTTCTTCGGCCGCCACTGCGGCCAGCACCATCAGTCGATCATGGTCAGAGATTTTCAGACTGCTTTTGCGAAGCTGGGCCAGGTTCAGATAGATCAGCGTCTTGGTCAAAGGGTCGTACATTGTCGGAGTCCGGGCTGGATAAGTGCTGGATGGGTTGTAGACAAGTATTATGGTAACCTGTTGATTACTCCTCAAACTACACAACAGGGTCTGGTTTTCCAAACGACCGTTTCTATTTTGTCTGGCTCCGGGAAAACATTGATTGAAGATTATCGTTGGCTGGTCAATGAATCTGCCATTCCGTTTTTGGATGCCACAACAGAGGCGATCTCGCAAAGACGCGAGCCTGTAGTGATCTTGAAGCAGTTGCGAAAGCAATTGACGGCTGATCGTGCTCGACTGGTGTATGAGACTTGCCAGTTGCGCAGGCGGGCTGCCAGAAAATTTCGAAATGCAGCGGCGATGTTTTTTCGAGAAAAAGCCTTGCAGCAGTCCTCCGGCGAGTCGATTGCCAACTACAAGGCTCGACAGTTTTCCGATCGCGCCGCGGTGGCCGATTTGTGTTGCGGGATTGGTGGCGATTTGATTTCTCTGTCGCGAAACAAACCGATACTTGGAATTGAATCCGGCGAAGTGGAAGCTTTGCTTGCCAGGGCCAACTGCCAGGCTAATCAGATTGAGTCGACTGTCGAGTGTTCGTTGGTCGAGGAATTCCAACTGCCGCCCGAGAGTTGGATTCACATTGATCCTGATCGCCGGGATCCTGATCGCCGGGATCCTGATCGCCGGGCCCCTGATGTTGCGAGCAACTACGATTCAAGTGCCGGTTCTCGCCGGACGATTCAACTGGAGTTGTTTTCACCGGGTCCGGAATTTTTAGAAAAGTTGGTTTCGAGTCAACCGGCGGTTGCCATCAAAGTTGCACCTGCCACAACGGTTCCGCTTGAATGGGCAGAGCGCTGTCATCGCGAATGGATTGGCGACAGGCATGAACTTAAACAGCAGGTTTTATGGTTTGGTGCTTTTACTCAAAGTGCTAAAGGGCGTGGTGCGGGAATTGTTTCGGCCACTTGTGTGGATGGTGAACAGAGCGAATCGTTCAGTTGTACAGAGAGTGAGCTGGCGGCTGCTCAGTCTGTGAGGCCGGGCAGCAGAGCGGATAAAGTTGAGGCATTCATTTTCGATTTCCACCCGGCCTTGAGAGCCTCTCGTTTGCACGATGCGTTTGCCGAGACTCATTCAGCGTTCAGAATGTGCAGTGGCAACAGTTACTTTACTGCTGACGAACCGGTTGATTCAAATTTCGTTTCCAACTTTCGAGTCGTGGATACTTGCCGAGCAGGCTTTAAGACAATCAAATCGGTATTGGAGTCCAATGATATTGGGCGAGTCGAAGTGAAGCGGCGAGCAGATTGTGGAGAGTTGCATTCGAGACTGGAAGCGTTGCGGCTTGGAGGGACCAGAAAGGGAGTCGTGTTGCTGGGGAATTTAAAGTCCGAATTGATTGCAGTAGTTGCCGAGCGAGTATGACTGGATCCAAATTATTTTGTGCTGACTGGGTGTTGCCGGCCGACGCAGCGCCAATTCAAAACGGCGTGGTCCAGATTGTTGATGGAATCATAGAGAGTGTCGAGAGATACGTTTCGAACAAACACTCGACCAGCGACCTGATTCAACTTGAGGGTCGGGCCGTCATTCCTGGCCTGATCAATGCTCATACCCATCTGGAATTCAGCCACCTCGCGGAGCCGTTGGGCGAACCGGGTATGAAGTTTACCGAGTGGATCAAGTTGGTGGTCAGCGAGCGGGCGGCACAGCCTTCATCGATCGAGGTTGGAATTGCAGAGTCGCTGGCAGCCGGCGTTGTCGGGCTGGCGGAAATTGCCACAACACAATGGCATCAATCATTTTCCAATCAGGGAATCGAAATTGTTTCCTGTCTGGAGCGGCTGGGTAACTTGGAATCGCGACATCCAGAGTTACTTGAAGGCGCCACAGGATTCCTGGCACAGCAAAAACAGGGATTCGATTTTGGGTTGAGTCCCCATGCACCTTATTCGGTACCTCTAAGTTTGTTGGAAAAACTGGTAAAGCTGCAAGCGGGCAAGCAAAGTTTGTTCGCCATGCATCTGGCAGAGACTCGACAAGAATTGGAATACCTGCGGGATGGCAGCGGTGAATTTGTGGAGCTGTTGGATTTTCTGGGCGCTTCGCCGGCGAGCATTCCCAGGGGGTGCTCGGTCCTGGATTATCTGAAGCTGCTGAGCGAGCGTGATCGAGTGCTGGTGGTGCATGGTAATTACTTGACCGATGAAGAAATCGAGTTTGTGTCTTTGCAGCGCGGCTTTTCGGTCGTGTTTTGTCCGCGCACGCATCGATTCTTTCAACATGAACGTTATCAATTGTCCCGCTTGCTGGATAACCAAATCAATGTCGCGGTCGGAACCGATTCTCGCGCGTCGAATCCCGATTTGTCAGTTTGGCAGGAGTTGAAAACGATCGCCCGTTTGTTTCCGGAGGTTGATCGCCAAACGATTTTGAGAATGGGAACACTTGCAGGCGCCAAGGCGCTTGGTCAATCGACCTTGGGCGAAATTCGTCCCGGAATGCGGGCTCGTTTGCTTTCGATAGAAATTAGTGACTCAAGCGAGGATCCCTATGGAGCGATCCTGGACTACGGTGACAACTGTCCATTGCCCGTGAGTTTAAGTTGAGCTTTCAAATCTGGCTGACTTGAATTTGCGTAAGAGCGAGATGCTTTGCCCAGCCAGTACAACAGAATCAGAGCCAACACACCCATGGCGGCTGCCGCGACTGGATTGTATTCAACGGACGTTGTACCCTCGTGCACAACTTCAGTGAATAGCCAACCGAACGTAGAGTTTGGTCCGGCCAGGTTTTCGCACTGGGACATCAGAACGGTAAGACCGTTGTGCGTGAGGTGGTATAAAATGCAGGGCAGAATGCTGGAAGTTTTCAGGGCGATGAAGCCAAGAAAACATCCGGTGACGAAAGCCATAACAGACTGCTGGAAAACTGCATGTGTAATGC
>CAZOXC010000262.1:0-5394 GCA_964583205.1 uncultured Pirellulaceae bacterium
GAGCAGTTACAGCGATTCCTCAAGGTAGAAGAGGCTTGCCGCGAACTATCCAATCTGGCTCTGATCGGAGGCGAAGAGGCTTTTCAGGCCGCAGTGCAAATGGCCAACACCAGCTTCAAGGAGGCTTACCCTGATGGGCCAGAGATCGGTGCAAGGCATCTATTCAGCGTACGACGAAACGATGAAGGGAGAGTCGCTATTCGTTTCAGACTCGCAAAATCGGTGGTCATGCCTAAGGCGGTTTCAGTATGGATCATGAAAACGAAAGGCGAAGCAGAAGAGAGTGTGGAGCACAGTGTTGAGGTCAAAATTGACGAGCCAGTGTTGTTGCGAGACGTGAGTCCTCGACCGCCGACTCGATTCAAATGATCGGCAAACTGCGGGCGGCTCGATCGTGTGCCTGCCCTATCTTCCGCCCGGCTGCAAATCAATCAGGTGCTCAGCAAAAAAAAACCGGGTACAAAGTCCGTAGACTCTATACCCGGTTGGAGTTGCAGGCGCTGATCGAAATCAGGCGCTCTTGGAATCGGGAACATCGAAGAAACTTCGTTCTCCCGAAACAATATCTTCAGTGACAACGACTTTCGTGCCTTTGGCTTTTTCGGGCAAGTCATACATGATGTCCAACATGACTTCCTCGACAATACTACGCAGGCCGCGAGCACCGGTGCCTTTATCCATGGCTTTGCGAGCGATGGCGTTCAAGGCGTCGTCGGAAAATTTCAATTCACAATCTTCCATCTCGAACAAGCTCTGGAATTGACGCACCAGGGCGTTCTTCGGTTCAGTAAGAACTCGAATCAATCCGTCTTCTTCAAGTGGAGTCAGTGCGGTGACGACTGGCAGACGTCCCACAAGTTCCGGAATCAAGCCGAACTCATGGATGTCTTCCGTGCAGACTTCGGGAAGCAATTCACCCAGATCTCGATCTTCTTTGCGGCCGATGTCCTGACCGAAGCCAATGCTCCGTCGGCCCATTCGTTTGCGGATAATATCATCCACGCCGACAAATGTTCCACCACAGATGAACAGGATGTTGGAGGTATCCAACTGAATGTACTGTTGTTCGGGGTGTTTGCGACCACCCTGGGGAGGAACGTTTGCTACGGTGCCTTCAAGAAGTTTAAGGAGGGCTTGTTGAACGCCTTCACCGGAGACGTCACGCGTAATTGAAACGTTGTTGCTTGTCTTGCCGATCTTGTCGATCTCGTCGATGTAGATGACGCCACGTTCGGCGGCTTCCAGATCGAAATCTGCAGAATGCAGCAGTTTGAGTAACAGGTTTTCTACATCTTCACCAACGTAACCAGCTTCGGTGAGCGTCGTAGCGTCGCCAATTGCAAAAGGCACATTCAGTACCCGGGCAAGTGTGCGAGCAAGCAACGTTTTGCCGCTTCCAGTCGGTCCAACCAGCAGAATGTTGGACTTGTCGATCTCGACTTCATTTCCTTCCCAGCCCATCGTGAGACGCTTGTAGTGATTGTGGACGGCAACAGCGAGCACCTTTTTGGCGTCACCTTGCCCAATCACGTATTCGTCCATCCGTTCGACGATGTCGCGTGGAGTGGGGATTTTGCTGAATAGCGTTTTAGTAGGACCTCGACGTCGCTGTTCCTGATCCAGGATCGATTGGCAGAGCTCAATACACTCACCGCAGATGTAAACATCTCCGGGACCTTCGACCAGGGGGCCAACGTCTCGATAACTCTTCCTACAGAAAGAGCAAAACGCATTCTTTTTGTTAGTTCCGCCGCGGCGGGTGGGGGTGTCGTTGCCAACGGGCATGTTGATCCACTCCTTTTCAAGTTCTCAACCGTATTTGTGTCGTCCCAGTTGAGCCCGAAAATCGAACCGGCTCAGGTATTGGTCGACGACGACGCGACTCACGAAATTCAACCCCGTGAACCTAATCATCTTCGAACCATCCTGGCGCGGTACTCTCGTGCATCCTTGCCCGCAAGTTCGAGCATACAATTATGTTTCTTGCTTATAGCAGCAATTTCTCCAGCTATCACTTTTCAAGTCGACTTTGTAACTTGTTCCCGCAAACGGGATTTTTCGTCACAAGTGACTACAGCGTCACATCTTATCAGTGATCACCTAATCACTTGGACGAAACGCCGATGAATCGACTTGATGTTCGGATTGGCCGGAAGTTGTTGATTCTCCCGAACGCTCCTGTTCGCCGCTGTTTGGTTCCTTGCCAATTGTTTCCTTCAGAGCCTGCTGAGACAACTGCGATTTTAATTTGCGATAATCGCCTTCGTCGATTTGACCTGTGTCACGCATCTCCCTGAAGTCACCCAGGTGATCCAGCATCGACGCATCTTCATGGCCAAAGGCCATTCCGCGAAACTTTTTCACCACATAAACAAGGACCAGGATCAGGATCACCACGATGGCGAAACCGATCACAAGGCGAACGGCTGGCGAATCAAAAAAGTCGGCCTGCAATAATGGCAAGCTATACATGCATCCCACTTGGAGAGAAATTTTTCTGAGCGGTGGAAAAAGCAGACGAGCATTTTCCTGTCACTCATTATACATTCAGTCCGGGTTTGTGGGATAACCGTAAATCACCTGCAATTTCCGCAAAAACCGTCGAATTTGCGTACGGCCAATATTTGATTCGCCAACATTACGCGAACCGACCGGCGGCGGTTCATTCCAAAACAGAATTTGTATCGGCTGGGCAAGCTGCTCGTTTGTTTTCCCAGTAGATTCCCGCTCAAAAGAACTGGCCTCGCCGAAATTTAATCGCTGCTGCTGTCATTCAAGGAATCTCTTTACTCATCAGATTAACCCGAAATCGACTGAAATTTTGGTCGCGGTCTACCCATTAAACCGATGTCCAATCTGCACCGTTGTGTCTGTTCGCCGTGTAATGTCGCCGCGTCACAATTTTGACGTTTTATCATTCGCCAAACAGGATTTAATTTTCGATGCAGAAACTGGTTCCCCCCGTGTTTTTGCTTTGGATGGCCACCGTGTTTTTATGCGCGCCCGTTCAAATTGCAAATGGACAATTTACTCAATCAAATTCAAACGTGGTCAACGTCTCGGCAACTCAGCCGAGCCGCACGACGATGGAAACTGCCAATCGGGTTGCGGCCCGAACTGTGGCGGTCAGCCAGCGTTCGTTCGACATTCCGTTTGCGCTGCAACAGGCGCAAAAGGAAAAGATTGTCGAAGTGCTGCTCTTCGAGTCACGAGATCGAGGTCGCAGCTGGCAGCTTCACAGCCGGCAAAACCCAACGGCCGAACGGTTTCCCTATCAATGTAATATTGATGGAGAATACTGGTTCGCCGTTCGCTCTGAAGATCGAGATGGACGCACCATCCCGGCGGGTAAGCTTTACCCGGAACTCAAGATTACGGTGGACACTCGAAAACCGGAATTCGAATTCAATGTCAAAACCGATGCGGCTGGTCGAGTCGTCAGTAACTGGCGAGCAAGCGATGCCAATCTGGATTATGACTCGTTGCAGATCCGTTACCGTGATCAATCCAAATCCGACTGGACAGATGTTCCAGCCGTCAGTTACCAGGATCGCGGCAACGTGTTCGAAAACCAACTGGCCTTCTGGCCACAGGTCGATGGCCAGACTTTGATGGTCCAGGCCGAAATTCGAGATCGGGCAGGAAACGCCAACTTGATCGATCGACAACTGCAAATTCCTCTGGTGGCCGCCAACCAGCGTAACCGGTTGAACCGAAACACGAACCGTTTACCGGCGATCGATGCGCCGGCCGCCACGGATACCAATATGCCTTTCACAACGTCCAACCAGCCCGCTCAGAATCGATTCGCGGCTAGCCAAGGCGCCCAATCGAATCAACTCTTGCCAAACCGACCCTCGGCAAACGCTCGAGGTGGCGCCAACTTTGTACCGGCTTCGAACAATCAGGTTAGACCTGGCCAGTACGGCCAAATCAATAACGTTGCTCCGCCTGCGCCCACCAGCGGAACTCAACAAACCGCGCGCACAGCGCAGCGGCAGGACCATGGTTCGTTTGCCCAAGGCTCCGCTCACCACCGCAACAATCAAGGTGTTGCACGGGCCAGCCAGGTATGGGAAAGCAACTCGACAGGACAAAGCAATCGCCCTGTTGTAACTTCCAATTCAACCAATGGAGTTTGGCGCAGTCGAGGAGATACTGAGCCTTTCCGCGCCAGAGGAGAGACTGTTCTGGCCGAGGGCTCGACTGGAATCACCAATCCGGATGGCTTCGCACGCCAACCCCACAACGCGGGACGGAATACAACCGGAAACTCGAGTTCCGATACCTCGTTTGCTTCCAGCACGACCGGGCGCATTCCGGTAAGTCAAGCAAGCAGTTCTGTCTCCAGCCCGGCCGTGGGCGAAGCTGCCCAAGCAGTCAATTCGCAGAAGTTTAAACTCGACTACGAAATTGATGCAGTGGGACCTTCCGGTGTAAAGGAGGTTGTGTTGTGGGCAACCACCGATGGTGGACGTCAATGGAAGTCCTGGAATGTGGACGAAGACAAGACCAGCCCGATGAAAGTCGAGGTGCCCGCTGATGGGGTTTACGGTTTTAGGATTGTGATCGCCAGCAACGACGGTCTGAGTGGTCGCTCGCCGCGGCCCGGTGACCAAGCCGATATCTGGGTCCGCGTTGATACCGCCAATCCGCAGGTGGCCATTACTTCGGCACCCTATGGCGACACCACGGAAGTCGGCAAGCTAATTATCAACTGGCAAGCTCGGGATCAAGCATTGCAGTTGCGGCCAATTACCCTGCAATATAGTCGAGCTCCTTCGGGGCCTTGGACCAATATTGAAAGCGGGCTCCGCAATGAGGGCCGATACGTTTGGAAGCCCGCACTGCAAACGCCCGACAAGGTGTACTTGCGCATCGAAGCTCTCGATGATGCTGGTAACAAAGGCGTTTTTCAAACCGATCAGCCTTTGGACATTTCCGGTTTGAAGCCACGCGGCCACATTCGCAGTGTCAGGCCGATTGGCGGAAATAGTTCCGGAGCCAACGGCAACTAGCCGTCGATAGATCAACCCTTGCGGGGGCTTAACCAGGCGAAGCAACAAGACATGGTCACGCAGTTCGTGACCATGTTTTTATTTCTTGGTGACCGCTCTGTGATGCACCGGCCGACCGATATCGATGCGGTCAGACCACAGGCAACAAAAAGGGCAGGGCAGTTGATGCCACGCCCGATCCTGTAAAACCTCGCACCACCCGCCACAACAAAATAAAAAAATCTTGAGCGTTGGCAAAACCTCAATGAGGTGTTTCAAGACAAATCTTCAGTTGATTGTCGCCAGATGGTTTGGCAGATGCTCGCCAGTCGACATCGCAGGAGTTATCCTCGAAGGTAAATGTCAATGATCCATTAGCCGCCAATTCGATCTGGAG